>JAYUXE010000159.1:0-2441 GCA_043753165.1 Archangiaceae bacterium
CTTGAGCGAGCCGGGCGCACGGCACCACCGTCCGGAGCGCCTGGGCCCGTGTTACCGCTTTTTCCGTCAAGGCCACGGGCCGGTGAGAGAGCCCGCGGAGGCTTCGGGTTTTCGCACGTGTTCCACGGCAAGGGTCACTGAAGGGACGCAAGCACCGAGAGGGCACGGCGGTCGTGTCCCGCGAGCGCGGAGGTGACGGTACGCACGCAGGCCGGCGGCGAAATGCAGAGCCACGGGATTCAGACGAGGCGAGGAAGGTGTTTCGGGTGAGGGGCCTCGACTCCGATCGGAGGTTTGGCGGGGAGTCTCAATGCGTTGCCGAGCCTTGGGAACTGCCCATGCTTCGACTCGCCTTGGGATGAACGGAAGGCGCTGCGACCACGCTCAGTCCAGCAGGTCGACGCGGATGGTGACGGACCCGTTGCGCGGGACTTTCGCCGTCACCTGCCGCGAGACCTTCAACTCGATGTTCTTCACCACGAGCCGATGAACGCCGGCGCTGAGCTCGATCGGCTTCATCGGCGTGATGCCCAGGCTCTTCTCGCCCTCGAAGATTTCGCCCCACGGATTCACGCGCAGATCGAGCAGGCCTTTTCCCGCGGCGAGCTTCTTCGGCGGCGGAACCGGCTCGACAGGGGGTGGAAACGGCCGGGGCTCTGGCGGCTCAACCGGCAGCGGCTCGACACGCGCGATCGGCTTCGGAACTTCGGCGGGTGGCGGCGGCGTAAGACCGCTGCCCAGGGCCACTCCCAGGAGTCCGACGGTCGCGAGCGTTGCGACCGCTGCCAACACGAACAACCACGTCCGGCTCCTGGGTGGTGGCGGCAGCGCCACGACGACGGCCCGCTGCGCCTCCGTCTTCATCGACACATCAATCGACGGCAACACGTGCGTCGCGCTGGGCGTGAGCACCGATGGATTCTCGAGCGCCGCCGCTCCGAAGACTTCCTTCATGTACGCCGCGGTCGCCGCGTTGCCCGCAGGCTCACCGCTGCGATGCACGAAGCCCTCGAGGGCTGTCGCAAATTCTTCCGCGGTCGCCCACCGCGCCGCGCGGTCTTTCGACAGCGCCTTCATCACCGTCGCGCAAAGCTCGGCCGGAACATCGGGCGCCATCTCTTCCAGCGGCGGCACCGGCGAGTTCAGAATCAGGTTCACCAGCGCGGCTTCCGTCGGCGCGGAAAACGGCCGCGAGCCCGACAGCAGCTCGTAGAGCATCACGCCCACCGAATAGACGTCGGTGCGGCCGTCGACCTTCTCGGCCAGCAGCTGCTCGGGGGCCATGTAGCCGTACTTGCCCTTCACCGTCCCCGTGCGCGTCGTCGTGATCGCCGTCGCCGCTTTTGCGATTCCGAAGTCGAGCACCTTCACCACGCCGTTGAAGCCGACCATCACGTTGTCGGGCGACATGTCGCGGTGAACGATGTTCAGCGTCTCGCCCTTCGCCCCGACCGCGGTGTGCGCGTAGTGAAGCCCCGTCAGCGCCTGCGCCAGAATGCGCGCCGCCTGCGCCGGCCGAACGTCTTCGCCCTTCTTCGCCGCCGCCTTCTGCAGCGCCCGAACCGAACGGCCGTGCAGGAATTCCATCGCGATGAACCACGCGCCCTCGTCTTCGCCGAGCTCGAAGATCTGCACCACGTTCGGGTGTGACAGCACCGCCGCGAGCCGCGCCTCATCCAGAAACATCTCGACGAACCCGGGCTCTCGCGCGAGGTGCGCGAGGATCCGCTTCACCACCGCCGTCTTCGCAAACCCCGCCGGGCCTTCGTGGCGCGCCAGGAAGACCTCACCCATGCCGCCCACGGCGAGCAGTTGGAGGATGCGGTACTTCCCGAGGTGCGTCTCCGACACTTGCGGCGCGTCGTACTAGTTGAGGAGCACGTAAGTCACGACCGCAACGACGAGCGCCACCCCTGCCGCCACGTACCCGATGTTGGCAATCAACGCGCTCTGCGTCGCCTGCCGCCCGAGCCTCACCGCGTCCGACTCGTAGACCGCCGCGTTTGCCTGTCGCGCGCCCGTGCTCGCCTGAACGCCGAACACGATGCCGACGCCGGCGCCGACGATGGCGGCCGCTCCGAGCACGACGGGAACCGCAAAGTGACGTTCGCGCACTTCCGAAACGACGACCGGGGCTGGCTCGGGAACCAGCGTCGTCTTCACCGGCGCATCGGGCGGCTTCACCACGACCGGCGGCGGGGCCGGCTTCGACGCAATCACCTTCGCGCGCACCTTTTCGAACAGCGCCGTCACCTTCGGCCCCTGAAGCGGGGGCAACAGCAGCGTGTCGTCGATGGTCAGCGCGAGCTCGAAGTGTTCCGTCGCGTCCTGGTCTTCGCCGAGCGCCAGCCGGCAGAGCCCCAGGTAGAGCTCGATTTCAGCCAGCTGTTCGGTCGTGTTCTCCCACTTGTCGGCCTGGTCGAGCCGCTTGAGGCACTTCT
>JAYUXE010000160.1:0-2438 GCA_043753165.1 Archangiaceae bacterium
TGGCCGCCTCAATCGACGATCGTCTTTCGGCCTGAACTGCGCCGACTGGGTCGCCCCCGGTGTCCGTCGTTGGTCTTGGCCCACGAACAAACCCTTTGAGGATGAACGGTGCAGCCAGTCGACCCCGTCGGCGCTGCTCATCACCCCGCCGCGCCCGTCGATTTGGTTTCACGTGGAACATTGGGCTGGCGCGGCGTGGGCTTTCGCGCTTTGAGGTTCGCGCGCCATGGGTCGAATTCTTTGCATCAGCAACCAGAAGGGCGGCGTCGGAAAGACGACGACGGCGATCAATCTCGCCGCGAGCCTCGCCGCCGCCGAACGAAAGACACTCCTCATCGACATGGACCCGCAGGGCAACGCGGGAAGTGGGCTGGGGCTCGATCGCAACAACCTGCACGGCACGATTCTCGACGCGCTGCTCGATGGCCGGCCCCTGACCGAGCTCATCCACCCTACCCAGCTCAAGTTTCTCGACGTCGTGCCCGCGACCAACGAGCTCACCGGCGCCGAGCTCGAGCTCGTCAACGTCGAAGGCCGTGAGGTTCGCCTCAAGCGCGCCATCGACGCCATCAAATCCGAGTACGACTACATCCTCATCGACTGCCCGCCGTCGCTCGGCCTGCTCGTCGTCAACGCGCTCGCCGCGGCCGAGGCCGTGCTGATTCCTCTGCAGTGCGAGTACTACGCGATGGAAGGCCTCGCCCAGCTGATGGCCACCATCGAGATGGCGCAGCAGAACATCAACCCGAAGCTGCACGTCGAAGGCATCCTGCTCACGATGTTCGACCCGCGCGCGAACATCAGCCACCAGGTCGCTTCGGAAGTTCGCCGCGTCTTCCCCGAGCTCGTCTTCAAGTCCGTCGTGCCGCGGAACGTGCGCCTCGCCGAGAGCCCCAGCTTCGGAAAACCGATTCTGCTCTACGACATCAAGTCGAAGGGCTGCGAGGCCTACCTCTCGCTGGCGAACGAGCTGCTCAAGCGCGACAAGTCGCGCCGGCGGAAGGCGTCATGAGCCGCGAAGCCCCGTCTTCTGCCAACCAGCGCCGCTCGCTGGGCAAAGGCCTGTCGGACCTGATGCGCATCACGCGGGATCCGAACGCCGAGCCGCCGCGCGCCGGCGTCGCGAAAATCGACATCGAGCTCATTCGGCCCGACGACGCGCAGCCGCGCCGCAAGTTCGACGAGACGACGCTGGATGAGCTCGCGACGTCGATTCGCAACCAGGGCGTGCTGCAGCCGCTGCTCGTGCGCCGCGATGGCAAAGGCTATCGGCTGATTGCCGGGGAACGCCGGTGGCGCGCGGCCCAACGGGCCGGTTTGCAGGAAGTGCCGGTGCTCGTGCGCGATGCGAACGACGCCGAAGCGTTCGAGCTCGCGCTGGTCGAGAACCTTCAGCGCGAAGACCTGAGCCCGCTGGAAGAAGCAGAGGGCTACCGCCGCTTGCTGGAAGAACGGAAGTGGACCCAGGAACAGGTGGCCGAGCGCGTCGGCAAAGAACGGTCGACCGTCGCGAACTCGCTGCGCCTGCTCGCGCTGCCGGCCGAAGTGAAGCAACTGCTGGAAGCGGGTGAGCTCGACATGGGCCACGCGCGGGCGCTGCTCGGCGTGCCGAAGACGCCCGAAATGGTGCAGCTCGCGCGGCAGGTGGTGGCCGAGAAGCTGTCGGTGCGCGAGACGGAGAAGCGCGTGAAGGCGGGCCGGGCGCCGGCGAAAGCAGGGAAGGGCGCTGCCCGGGTGACGCCCGAGGCGCGGCGGCTCGTCGAAGATTTGCAGCGAAGGCTCGGCACGAAGGTGCGGTTGACCGAGCGCGGTGCAGGAAAGGGCACCCTCGAAGTCGACTTCTTCAGCTATGAGGACCTCGACCGGATTGTCGGGCTGATCCGGAAGTGATTCCTGAAGGCGGGTAACCACGATGGCTTTGTTTGGAGCAGACAAGAAGGACACCCCGGGGCAGCCAGCCCGGAATCTGGAGGTAAACGTGTCGGTTCGCGCGGCGGGTGACGTGCACACCCTTCTTGGGAAGGGCAGTGAGTTCGAAGGAAAGCTTTCGTTCGAAGGGCAGGTTCGAATCGACGGCAAGTACTCGGGGCAGATTTCGACGAAGGACACGCTGGTGATTGGGGAAGGCGCGAAGGTGAACGCCGAAATCCTCGCCGGCACCGTCATCGTCAATGGCACCGTCGAAGGAAACATTCGCGCGACCGTGATGGTCGAGCTGCATCCGCCTGCGCGGGTGAAGGGCAGCATCGAGTCGCCCGCACTTTCCATCGACAAGGGCGTCATCTTCGAAGGCACCTGCAAGATGGAAAATGGAAGCGGTGCGAAGGCGCCGCCTCCGCCGGGCGCTGCTGTGGTCGCGAAGTAGGTGAGCCGAAGTTGGTGGGTGCTCGCCGCGTGCGTGGCGGGTGCCTGCGCAGACCCGAAGCCCCAATCGAAAG
>JAYUXE010000161.1:0-5851 GCA_043753165.1 Archangiaceae bacterium
TCGTCTTTCTCTTTCAGCGCATCGGCCCGCTTGTTCAGAGCGTCGGCCTTCGCGTCGAGGTCCGCCGACTTCGCGTCGATCGCCGATTCACGCGCCAGCTGTTCCTGCGTCGGGCCGGTGTCCTTCGCCGTCATCGACGTCTCGGTCTTCACCGCCTTCTTCTGTGGCGTGCTGCGAATGACCTGCACCTTCTGCGAGAGCATCACCGCGACTGCGAGGCTGAGAACCATGGCGGGCAGACTATGCGCGTCGCACCACGCTTGCGAACCACCACCGGCCAGATGACCGGTGGGGCGGGACTGGGGAGCCACAGCCGGGCTACTTTCCGCGTCCCCATGCGAACCCCCTTTTTGACGCTGCTGATGTGTCTCTTCGCAGCCCCGGCGTTTGCTCAGATGCTCAGCGATCGCGGCCCACCCGAGCACCGCTTCGTTCACCGCCAGACGGTGGCGCTTCGCGTCAACCCGCTGGGCCTCATCTACGAAGGACGCTTCGCCTACCGGCAGCGGCTCTACGCCAGCGAGTCGACCGCGCTGCGCGACAACTTCTTCGGCATCGGCCTGGCCCCCGGAGCGAGCCCCGCCTTCGGCCGCCTCGGCGTCCTCGTCGAATTTCAGCCCGCGTCGATGCTCGGGTTCTGGGCCGTCTACGAATACATGCAGTACTTCGGCACCTTCAACCTGCTTGCCGAGTACCCGGCCGCCAGCGCCGATTTTTCGGACACCGCGATTCGAAACCGCACCCCGCCGCCCAACACGACGGGAGGCACCATGCTGACGGTCGGCGCGAACCTCAATCTCAAAGTCGGCCCCGTCGTCATGCGTTCGCAGGCGCGGCTCTTCGCGGCCGACTTCAAGCTGCGCCCCGGCGACACGGTGCTCTACGACCAGTTCTCCGACCTGCTGTTGCCCAACGGCCGCTTCACCCTCACCAACGACCTCGACCTGCTGTTCCAGACGAAGTTCGGGCTCATCGCAGGCCTTCGCTACAGCCTTGGCATGCCCTTTTACGGCGTCGAGAACGCGGCCACCGAAGACAACAGCACGCACCGGTTGGGGCCTTTTGTTGCATACAGGTTCTTCGATCGCGACGGCGCGAAGCTGAACCAGCCGACGCTGGCGCTGGTCGTCAACTGGTACCTGAAGCACCGCTGGCGCACGGGCGCCGACACCTCGCGGGCCATTCCGTACGTCGCGCTCGCCTTCAACGTGGTCGGTGACCTCGTCCCGTTGGATTGAGTTGACTTCGAAGGGTCCGGCGCCTACCCGATTCATCCGATGTCGGCGGATCCCACCCTCGAAATTCTTCAGCGGCTCGAGTCCGAAAAACGCGCGCGGGTGGTCGGCCTGCACTCGAGCGCCCGCGGCTGGGTGCTCGCGCGGCTGCTGAAGAAGCTCAAAGTTCCGCTGCTGTGTGTGGCGGCCGACGAGGACGCGGCCGAAGCGCTCGCGTCCGACCTCGCGTTTTTTCTCGGCGGCCCCGGGCCTGCCAGCGCGCCGCACGTGCTGCAGCTGCCCGCCGAAGAGTCGATGCCGTGGGACGAGCTGATTCCCGACACGGGCATCGTCACCGAACGGCTGGGCGCGCTGTTTCATCTGCAGCAGGGCTCGAGCGTGAAGGCGATCGTGGTGCCCGCGTTCGCGCTCGCGAAGAAGCTGTTGCCTCCGCGGGTGATGGGCACGCTCGCGACCGTCGTCGAGTCGCAGCAGGAAGTGTCGCGCGATGCGTTGGCGCTGAAGCTGGCCGAGATGGGCTATCGCAACGTGCCCCTGGTCGAAGACGTCGGCACGTTCTCGGTGCGCGGCGACATTCTCGACGTGTACCCGCCATTGGCCGACAAGCCGATGCGGCTCGAGTTCTTCGGCGACTTCGTCGAGTCGATGCGGCCGTTCGAGCCGACGACGCAGCGGACCCCGGCTGAGATGGTGAAGGGCCAGCAGCTTCGACTTCTTCCTGCGCGCGAGCTCTTCTTCAGCGAGGCGACGCGCAAGGCGGCCGAGAAGAACCTGCGGGCGTTGGCCGAGAAGCTCGACGTCCCGACCTCGCGCGTGCGCGAGCGCATCGACCAGATTCGCGAAGGCATCAACGGCGCGGGGCTCGAAGGGTTGCTGCCCGGCTTCTTCGACGAAGGGCTCGCTCCGCTGTTCGACTACTTCCCGTATTGGTCGAAGAAAGCGCCGCTCGTGTACCTCGACAACGCGAACGCGGTGACCCAGGCGTTGGAAGACGGCTGGGAAGAAGCCGAACGCACGCACCGCGACGCACTTTCTGCGGGCGAGCTCACGTTTCCTCCGGAAGCGCATTTTTTGCGGCCCAAAGAAGTGTTCGCCGCGCTCTCGCGGCTGCCCGTCATCGAGGCTGGCGCGCTCGCGCTCACCGCCGCGGTCGACCAGGAATCACCGGTGTCGTTCGCGTACGGGGAAACGAAAGAGCTGCGCGAGGCGATCGCCAGCCACCACGGCGAAGACGGAGCGCTGACTCCGCTTCTCACCCGCCTCGCCCAGTGGCGCGATGAACGCATCGTGACGGTCGTCGCTTGCGGCACGGCGGGCCAGGCCGATCGTTTGAAGCGGCTGCTCAGCGAACGCGAGACGCCCGTGCAAGTGCACACCGGGCCGATGCCGCTCGACCCAGCGGGGCTCTTTCTTCCTGGCGTGCTCGCGCACGTCTTCGTCGGCGAGGTGTCGAAGGGGTTCGTCGACAAAGAAGGAAAGCTCGCCGTGCTGTCGGACGAAGAGATTTTCGGCACGCGCGCGCGGCGGACGGTGAAGCGCCGCAAGGGCGACACGGGCTTCAGCGCGGCAGCGTTTCGCGACCTCAAAGAAGGGGACCTGGTCGTGCACTCGGAGTTCGGCGTCGCGCGGTACGGCGGCCTGACGAAGATGGAACTGCAGGGCATCCCCAACGACTTCCTGCTGCTCGAGTATTTCGGGAAGGACAGGATCTACCTGCCCGTCGGGCGCATGCGGCTCATCTCGCGCTTCACCGGCGGAGATCCCGACAAGGTCCAGCTGGACAAGCTCGGCAGTGACGCGTGGACCCGTACCAAGGCACGCGTTCGCGAGCAGCTGCTGAAGATGGCGGCCGACCTGCTGAGACTCTACGCCGCGCGCCGCGCGCACCCCGGCCACCGCTTCAACGAGCCCGACCGCTACTTCCGCCAGTTCGAAGCAGACTTCCCATTCGACGAAACGCCCGACCAGCAACGCGCGATCGACGAAGTGCTGGCCGACATGCTGAAGCCCGAGGTGATGGATCGCCTGGTGTGCGGCGACGTCGGCTACGGCAAGACAGAAGTCGCGATGCGCGCCACCTTCAAGGCGGTGCTCGACAAGAAGCAGGTCGCGATTCTCACGCCGACCACGCTGCTCGCGCACCAGCACCTGCACTCGTTTCAGAAACGCATGGCGGGCTACCCCGTCACCATCGACGTCATCAGCTCGCTGCGAAAGCCCGCCGAAGTGCGCGACATCTTGAGGCGCGCGCAAGAAGGCCGCGTCGACGTGCTCATCGGCACGCACAAGCTGCTGGGCGGTAACATCGCGTTCAAGGACCTCGGCCTCATCGTCATCGACGAAGAGCAGCGCTTCGGGGTGAAGCAGAAAGAACAGCTGAAGAAGCTGAAGACGCAGGTGGACGTGCTGACGTTGTCGGCCACGCCCATTCCCCGCACGCTCAACATGGCGATGTCGGGGCTGCGCGACATGTCGCTCATCACGACGCCTCCGGCCGAACGGCGGGCGATTCGGACATTCGTCAACCGGTTCGACCCCGAGCAGATCAAGACCGCGATCAGCCGCGAGCTTCAGCGCGGTGGGCAGGCGTTCTTCGTTCACAACCGCGTCGACTCGATTCACTCGATGGAAAAGTTCCTCAAGGATTTGCTGCCGAACATCTCGATCGGCGTGGCGCACGGGCAGATGCCCGAAGGCGAGCTCGAAAAGGTGATGCTCGCGTTCGTCGAGAAGAAGCATCACGTGCTGCTGTGTACGAGCATCATCGAAAGCGGCATCGACATCAGCAACGCGAACACGATGATTGTGAATCGCGCCGACGCATTTGGGCTCGCGCAGCTGTACCAGCTGCGGGGCCGCGTCGGCCGCAGCAAGGAACGCGCATATGCGTACCTGCTGGTGCCGGCGCGATCTCAAGTGACGAAAGATGCTGAACGCCGGCTCGAGGTGCTGCAGCAATTCACCGAGCTCGGAGCCGGCTTTTCAATCGCGTCACACGACCTC
Source organism: Archangiaceae bacterium (assembly GCA_043753165.1). Lineage (GTDB taxonomy): Bacteria > Myxococcota > Myxococcia > Myxococcales > Myxococcaceae > JAGSPQ01. Next base: position 4,239 of record JAYUXE010000161.1, read on the forward strand.
GAGATTCGTGGGGCTGGCAACCTGCTGGGCGGCGAACAGTCGGGCAGCATCGAAGCGGTGGGCTTCGACCTCTACGCCGAGATGCTCGAAGAAGCGGTGAATGAGATGCGCGGTGAAGCGCCGCGAACCGTCATCGAGCCCGACGTGAATCTGCCAGTCGCCGCGTACCTGCCCGACGACTACGTGCCCGACGTTCACCAGCGGCTCGTGCTCTACAAGCGCGTGTCCGCGGCGGCGACGCCCGAAGACCTCGAGGACCTTCGTGCGGAAATCATCGACCGCTACGGCGACGCTCCTGACGAGCTCGATGCGCTGTTCGAAATGACGACGCTGAAGATGTCGATGCGCGAGATGCGGCTGCGGCAGCTCGATGCAGGCCCCGGCCGGCTCGTCGTCACCCTCGGCGCCGATGCCGCACTCGACGGCGCGAAGCTGGCCAAGCTGGTTCAACGGTCGAAGGGCGCGCTGCGGCTCACGCCCGACATGAAGCTGGTCGCTCGACTCGACGCTTCGGTGAAGGGCCGCGAGTTCGTGAACCAAGCCCGAAAGGTCCTGCGCGACCTCGAAAAGCTTGTTCTCGAACCCGCCGCCGCCTGACGCCCTGCGTCACAGGCCGCTCCGTTCGCACGAGGTAAGCCCCCGCCGCGTCTGCCCTTCACCCATTCGATCGAATTCGATCGATCTTTTTGACGCGCTGCGCCAAGCGGCTCCCGCCCATCCCAGGCGCGGGCCGCAGGCCCAGCGATCGATGCCGGGCGCGTGTGGTCCGGTGACGCGCTGCGGCCAACTTCGATCGAATTCGATCGGTGGTTCTGCGACGCGCTGCGGCACCTTCGATCGAATTCCATCCAAGCTCTGTGACGCGCTGCGGCAGCGTCGACCCAAAGCTGTGCGACGCGCTGCGGCACGTTCGATCGAATTTTATCGAAGCCCTGCGACGCGCTGCGGCGGAGTCGGTCGAGTTCGGTCGAGGCCCTGCGGCAGCATCGATCGAATTCGATCGAAAGCCCTGCGACGCGCTGCGGCAGCATCGATCGAATTCGATCGAAGCCCGCGACGCGCTGCGGAGGCTTCGATCGAGTTCGGTCGAAACCTGCGACGCGCTGCGGAAGGTTCGCAGGAATGCCCTGCGATGCGCCGCGGAAGGTTCGATCGAAAGTCCTTCGACGCGAAGGAGCCGCGCCGAAGCAGAAGCGATCAGTACTTGAGGCCTTTCACGGTGCCGCCGTCTTCGAAGCGGTTGCCGATGTTGCCGATCTTCACGCCGTACTTGCTGCCCATCGCCTCGATGGTGTGGACGCCGTCACCCAGGCTGATCGCGACGTGGTGGCCGTTGAACAGCAGCGCGCCCGGGGTGCGGGCCGCCTCGGCAACCGACATCCGGTTCACTGCGGCGCGCTGGTTCTGCGAACCGTCGGGGATGCTGCCGCCCGCCTGGTGAACCGCCCACTGCACGAGCTCAGAGCAATCGAACGTGTTCGGGTCTTTGTCGTTGAGGTTCACTTCGTGCCCGAACACGTACCTATCGCCGTTCTGCTTCAAAGCGAGCCGCAGCATCTCGGCCGCGGTGCCCGGCCCCTGCGCACCCGTGCTGTTCACCGCCACGTCTTCTG
>JAYUXE010000162.1:0-5850 GCA_043753165.1 Archangiaceae bacterium
ATCGACTACGCCGAGATCGACGTCCCCGAGCTCGTGATCAAGAAGCTCGGCTACACCGAGCTCAACAAGCTGATCGAGCACCAGGTGGCCCGCCGCGTCGTCGTCTTCGGCGCCTGCACCGGCACCGACACGCACACCGTCGGCATCGACGCGATCCTCAACATGAAGGGCTTCGCGGGCGACTACGGCCTCGAGCGCTACCCGTGGTTCGAGGCGTTCAACCTCGGCAGCCAGGTGCCCAACGCGGAATTGATCCGCCGCGCGAAGGAAAAGAACGCCGATGCGATTCTGGTGAGCCAGGTCGTCACCCAGCGTGACGTGCACAAGGACAACTCGCGCGCCTTCATCGAGGAAGCGAAGAAGGCGGGCGTGCACAAGAAGATGACGCTGCTGCTGGGTGGCCCGCGCGTCGACCACAAGCTCGCGATCGAGCTCGGCTTCGACGCCGGCTTCGGTGCCGGCACCAAACCGTCGGACGTGGCGAACTTCGTCGTGCACCAGGTGCTTCAGCGCATGGGCAAGGAAGACCGCGGAACCCACTGGCAAGGAGAGCCGCAGTGACCGACCCCCAGCCCCCGATTCTGAAAGCCACCCTTCGCGTGCGCATGGGTAACCACGACGCGCACTACGGCGGCAACCTCGTCGACGGCGCGCGCATGCTCGGGCTCTTCGGCGACGTTGCCACCGAGCTGCTCATTCGACTGGACGGCGATGAAGGCCTCTTCCGTGCGTACGATCTGGTCGAGTTCCTGGCCCCCGTCTACGCGGGCGACTACATCGAAGCCGAAGGCGAGATCGTGAAGGTCGGCAAGACGAGCCGGCAGATGCGGTTCGAAGCGAGGAAGGTGATTCGGGCAGCTCCGCAGATCAACGACTCGGCGTGCGAGGTCCTCGACCCGCCGATTCTGGTGTGCCGTGCGAAGGGCACGTGCGTCACGCCCATCGAGAAGCAGCGGGGGTCGAAGGCGTGAGCACGTTCGGCCCGATGTTGATCACCGCCGCGATGGTCGGCGCCGAGACGACGCGCGAGCAGACGAAGGCCCTGCCCATCACCGCCGAAGAGATCGCCGAAGACGCCGCGAAGTGCCGCGAGGCCGGCGCCGCGATGGTGCACATCCACGTGCGCACGCCCGACGGGAAGCCGAGCCAGGACACCGAGCTCTTCCGCAATGCGATTCGCGCCATTCGCAAGAAGTGCGACGTGCTGATCCAGGTCTCGACGGGTGGCGCGGTGGGGATGAGCGTCGACGAACGCTGCGGCGGCCTCGCGCTCACCGGGTCCGATCGGCCCGACATGGCGACGCTGTCGACCGGCACGGTGAACTTCGGCAACGACGTCTTCTGGAATCCGCGCCCGTTGATTCGCGACATCGCGAGCCGCATCAAGGCGCTGGGCATCAAGCCCGAGCTCGAGTGCTTCGACGCCGGCATGGTCGACGAGGCTTTTGCGCTCGAGAAAGAAGGCTTCATCGGCTTTCCCGCGCACTTCGACTTCGTGCTCGGCGTCGGCGGAGCGATGGCTGCCCGCCCCGAAGCCCTCGACTTCTTGCGCGGCTACGTGCCCCAGAATTCGACGTGGACGTGCGCCGCGATGGGCCGCCACCAGCTGCCCTTCGTCGAGCTCGCTGCCGAACGTGGAGGCAACGCGCGCGTTGGCCTCGAAGACAACATCTACCTGTCGAAGGGCGTGCTCGCGAAGGGCAACTACGAGCTCGTCGCTGAGGCCGCGAAGCGCGCAAAGGCGAAGGGGCGCGTGCTGGCCTCGCCGCAAGAGGCGAGAGAACTGCTGCGACTCACGTGATAAGGGGGCCGGCCCATGGCCCACCACTGGCGATTTTTTCGTGCAGGCGGCTTCGATCAAGTTCGCCTCGACACCGGCGAAGACTTCAAGCACCTCGGTGAGCTCGACCCGAAGCTCTGGGTCGCGCTCAGCTGCCCGACCCGCGGCCTCGAGTTCGACGCGCATACGCTCGACCTGCTCGACCAGGACAAAGACGGCCGCATCCGTGTGCCCGAAGTGATCGCAGCCTCGACGTGGGCCGCGAAGATGCTGAAGAACCCCGACGACCTCGCGAACGGCAACGCGTCGCTGCCGCTGGACGCGATCAACACCGGCATCGAAGAAGGAAAGCTGCTGTTCGATTCGGCGAAGCAGCTGCTGGTCAACCTCGGCAAGGGCGACGCAGCACACATCACCCCTGCGGACATCAGCGACACGGTGAAGATCTTCGGAAAGACGCTGTTCAACGGCGACGGCGTGATTCCGCCCGAAGCCGCCGAAGGGGACGCCGCCGTGGCCCAGGCGCTGCGCGACATCATGACGGCGGTCGGCTCGGTGAAGGATCTTTCGGGGCTCGATGGCCTCAACCGCGTCAAGCTCGACGAATTCTTCAAGGACGCGGGGCTGTTTCTCGACTGGGCGAACAGCACCACCACCACGTCGGACGCGGCCGGCTTCGACGCGTACCGGGCGGTGAAGGGCAAGGTCGACGACTTCTTCGCGCGCGGGGCGCTGGCCGCGATGGATCCGAACGCCGCGAAGTCGCTGAATGCTTCCGACGGTGAGTACCTGGCGCTGGCGACCGCGGATCTCTCGGCCGCGAGCAAAGAGGTCGCCGGGCTGCCCATCGCCCGCATCGACGCGACCCGGATTCTGCCGCTGGACGCGGGCCTCAACCCCGCCTGGGCGGGCCGCATCGGGAAGTTCCGCGACGCCTGCGTGAAGCCGATGCTGGGTGCGAAAGCGACGTTGACCTTCACCGAGTGGGAAACGATCGAGAAGAAGCTCGCCGCGCAGGAAGCGTGGAACTCGACGCGGCCCGAAGGCTCGGTGCACGCGCTGGGGGTCACGCGCCTCAAAGAGCTGACGGCGCCCGAGCTGCGAGGCGCAATCGAAGCGCTGATGATGAAAGACAAAGTGCTCGAGCCACAGCTGGTCGCCATCACCTCGGTCGACAAGCTCACCCACTACTACCGGGACCTCGCGACCTTCCTGAACAACTTCGTCGCCTTTCGCGACTTCTACACCCACAAGGCGAAGGCCGCGTTCCAGGTCGGCACGCTGTACCTCGACGCGCGCAGCTGCGAGCTGTGCATTCGGGTCGAAGACAGCGCGAAGCACGCCGCGCACGCTGCCGCCTCGATGGCCTACCTCGCGTACTGCGATCTCACCCGCAAGGGCACTCCGGAGAAGATGTCGATCGTCGCGGCCTTCACCAATGGTGACAGCGAATACCTGCTCGTCGGCCGCAACGGTGTCTTCTACGATCGGCTGGGCCGCGACTGGGACGCGACGATCACCAAGATCATCGAGAACCCCATCTCTGTCCGTCAGGCGTTCTGGTCGCCCTACAAGCGGGTCGCGAAGTTCGTGGAAGATCAGATCAACGGCTTTGCTGCGGCGAAAGACAAAGAGACCCACGACACCGCGACGGGCACGGTGGTCGCCTCGGCGAAAACTGAATCCACCCCGTTCGACGTCGCGAAGTTCGCCGGCGTTTTCGCGGCCGTCGGCCTCGCAGTGGGTTTGATTGGGTCTGCCATCGCCGCGGTGCTCACGGGCTTCATGGGCCTCAAGTTCTGGCAGATGCCGGTGGCGATCTTCGGAGCGATGATGCTCGTCTCGGGCCCCTCGATGCTCCTCGCGTCGATGAAGCTGCGGAGGCGCGTGTTGGGGCCCATGCTCGACGCCAGCGGTTGGGCGGTGAACGGACGCGCGGCGTTGAACATCCCCTTCGGGAAATCGTTGACGCAGCTCGCGACGCTTCCGCCCGGCAGCCACCGCGACCTCGTCGACTCGTACGCCAACGCGAAACGCCCGTGGGGCCTGCTGATCGGGATCGTCGTCGGCCTGGCCGTGCTGGCCCTCGCGGTGGCGACGGGCCTCTTCGACGTCTTCTTCCGAGCCCTAGACCGGTGAGATCTCGCGGCGGCGGTGGGGGCGTTCGACCCGCTTGTTCCGCGTCCGTTTCAGGGCCCGGGCCAGGCTGCGCCGGGTGTCGCGCGGGTCGATGACGTCGTCGATCATGCCCATCGCGGCCGTGCGGTAGATGCTGATGTGCGCCCGAAGCTGGGCCGACATTTCCTTCTTCATCGCCTCTCGCGCGGCCGGATCTTCCACGCCCTGCAGCAGCTTTCGCGCGGCGATGGAGACCATGCCTTCGGGGCCCATCACGCCCACTTCCGCCTGGGGCCAGGCGACCAGCAGGTCGGGCTCGAACGCGCGGCCATTCATCACGTAGTAGCCCGCGCCATAGCCCTTGCGGATCACGACGGTGAACTTCGGCACCGTCGCCGAGCTCACCGCGTAGAGCATCTTCGCGCCGTGGCGAATGATGCCCGCCTGCTCGACCTTCGTACCGACCATGAAGCCCGGCACGTCTTGCAGGAAGAGCAGCGGGATGTTGAAGGCGTCGCAGAGGTTGATGAAGCGCGCCGCCTTGTCGGACGTGTTCACGTCGAGAATGCCGCCGTAGAACATCGAGTTGTTTGCGACGATGCCAATCGGGTAGCCGTCGATGCGCGCGAGCCCAGTGATCAGGTTGCGCGCCCAACGCGGCTTCATCGGGAAGAACTTTCGATCATCCACGAGGCACGAGATCACCTTGTGCATGTCGAAGGCCTGCCGCGGATTCTCGGGCACGATCTTCAGCAGCTCTTCGTCCCGGCGGTCGGCCGGGTCGGTGCACGCTTTTCTCGGCGGCAGATCGTCGCAGCTCGAAGGAAAGAACGACAGGTACTCGCGAATGGCCGCGATGCAGGTGGGATCATCGACGTACTCGGCATCGGCGACGCCCGAGATCTCGTTGTGCACCTTGCTGCCGCCCAGCTCTTCCTCGGTGACTTTCTCGCCGACGACGGACTCGACGAGGTAGGGCCCGCCAATCGCAATCGAGCTGGTGCCTTTCACCATCGGTACGAAGTCGGCGAGGCCCGGGATGTAGGCGGTGCCGGCAGCGCCCGGGCCGACCATGGCGGCGACCTGCGGCACGACGCCCGACAGCGTCACCTGCTCGCGGAAGAGGTAGCCCGTGTCGGCGAAGCCCGCGATGCGCCGCGGATCCACCCCTGAGCCTGCGTCGAGCCGCGCGCCGCCCGAGTCGATGAGCCACACCATCGGCAGTCGGTTCTTCAGCGCGAGATCGCGAAGCCGCGTCACCTTGCGCTCGCCCACTTCGCCGATGCTGCCGCCGAAGACGGTGAAGTCGTACACGACCGCCGCCACGGGCCGGCCATCGATCTCGCCAATGCCCGTCAGCACCCCGTCGGCCGGAGTCGGCTTCGTCGGATCCTCTTCCTCGAGGGTTTCGCCGTTGTGCGACGCCAGCGCGCCGAACTCTTCGAAAGTGTCCGGGTCGAACAGCGCCGCCACCCGCGCCCGCGCGTCGAGCTTGTTCCGGCCCCGCTGCCGTTCGACGCGATCTTTGCCGCCCATTTCTGCGGCGCGCGCCTTCCGTTTGGCCAGCTCTTCGACGGCTTCGGACATCTTCATGGCGTTGACTCCCGTGTCAATCGCGCGGGTCAATAGCGTCAGCGGGGCCGTAAACCAAGGGTAGAGTGCGCCGCCTGATGATGCGGCTCGCGCTCATTTTGATTCTTGCCGGGTGCGCCGGGGTCGACGAGACGCCGGTGCTCGCAAAGGCGGCGGTGCTGCGCGGAGACGTGCAGGGTGCCCCGGGGGACGCGTGGTTGTTTCTGTACGAGCCGGGGCAGGGCTTCCCGGGCTCGCCCGCGGTGCCGGTGTATGCGAGCGCGGCGAGTGCGGGCCGGCGCGCCGAGGGTGATGGCCGCTTCGTGTTTGCGCGGGTCGCTGCCAATCCGTACCGGCTGTGGGGCTTCGTCGACGTCAAC
>JAYUXE010000163.1:0-2435 GCA_043753165.1 Archangiaceae bacterium
CAGCCCGAGCTCGCGACGGGCGAGCTGCATGCGCTGGCGTTAAAGACGTACTCCCCCGAGCAGTGGCAGAAATGGGTCGAACGGACCCGGAGCCCCAAATGATTCCCGACGAGCTGAAGGCACGATTCGACAAAGAGATTCAGGGCAACAAGGTCGTCGTCTACATGAAGGGCAACGCCCTGTTTCCCCAGTGCGGTTTTTCGGCCCGCGCGCTTCAGCTGCTGCAGCCGCTGGGGCCCGTGCACACCGTCGATGTGCTCACCGAGCCCGGCGTGCGCGATGGCATCAAGGCGTACTCGAACTGGCCGACGATTCCGCAGATTTACATCAACGGGAAGTTCGTCGGCGGCAGCGACATCTTGAGTGAGCTCGCCGAACGCGGAGAGCTCGAGGCATTGGTCTCCGCGCGCTGATGGCGGACGACGAAAAGCTCTCGCGCATCGTCGAAGCACGGCTGAAGCTGCGCGCGCGGTACCAGGCGAAGATCGAACAGTCTCCCGCGCAGTCGGACCCGAAGCCTCGGGGAACAGGGCCCAGGAACCGGCACGGCATGCCGCAGCTGCCGCCCGGCCAACACCACACCAAGTCGTGGCCGGTGCTCGACCTGGGCGTGAAGCCCGACGTGCCGCTGTCGAAGTGGCGCCTCGTCCTCGATGGAGCCGTGGAAGAGCCCGTGATGCTCGACTGGGCCGCCTTTCAGGCGCTGCCGCAGGTCGACGACACCAGCGACTTTCACTGCGTCACCACGTGGAGCCTGATGGATTCCATCTGGTCGGGCGTGCAGTTCTCGACGCTGGCGGCGCTGGTTCGCCCGCTGCCGGAAGCGACGCACCTGATGACGTACGCGTCCGACGGCTACACCACGAACCTGCCGTTGGAAGAGGCCCTGAAGGACGACGTGCTGCTGGTGCACGCGTGGAATGGCAAGCCGCTGCCGAAGGATCATGGCGGCCCGGTGCGGATGATCACGCCCCAGCTGTACGCGTGGAAGGGGGCGAAGTGGATCAACCGCATCGAGTTTCTCAAACGCGATCGACAAGGCTTCTGGGAGCTCCGTGGATACAGCAACTCCGCCCACCCCTGGCGAGACGATCGATACTCCTAAGACGACCGGGCCGTGGGGCCGGTTTCGTGAGCTTCGCAAAAGGCACCACCTCGCCTTCGAGGTGGCCTTCTTCTTCGCGGGCTTTCTGTTCGACGCGATTTTGCTGCACCGCATCGACAGCATCCCGCTGCTGATTCACCAGGGCACGTACATCGTGCTGCTGACGGGCCTGCTCGCGCTCGATCACCGCCTGCACGTGAATGGAAAGGAACCGGGCGGCTTCTGGGGAAAGGTTCTCTCTTTCCGCCACTGGGTGATTCACTTCTTCCTCGGGACGCTGCTCAACGCGTTCATGATTTTCTATTTCAAGGCGAGCAGCGGAATCTTCTCGTTCCTCTTCCTCGTCGCGCTCGCGGTGGTGCTGGTCATCAACGAGCTGCCGCGGTTTCGTTCGCTCGGGCCCGTGCTCCGCGTCGCGCTGCTGTCGTTCGTCGTCTCGGGCTTCTGCGCGTACCTGTTCCCCGTCTTGTGGGGCTCGCTGCGCAGCTGGCACTTCTACCTGGCGATCGCGATTGGCTCAGCAGTGACCGTGGGGCTGTGGAAGGTGTTCGTGCGGGTGACGCACGACCCGACGTGGACGTTTCGACGGGCGGTCGCTCCGGGGTTGATCATTCAGGCGGTGCTGCTGTTGCTGTACGTCGCGCGCGTGGTGCCGCCGGTGCCGCTGAGCCTCAAGTACATCGGCGTCTTTCACGGCGTCGAGAAGATCAGGGAAGGCGAGCACGTGGGGGACTACAAGCTGAGCTACGTGCGGGCCCCGTCGGTGCTGCCGAAGATCTTCGCGTATGACGGCTCGAGCTTCTTCGCCCGGCCCGACGATCGCGCGTGGGCGTTCATCCGCCTGTTCTCGCCCACCGGGTTCGACGACAAGATTGGGTTCGCCTGGCAGTACGACGACCCGAAGCGCGGTTGGGTCGACCTGGGCGAGCCGTACTTCACCAGAATCGGCGGCGGCAGCGAGCACGGCTATCGCACGATGGGGAATACGCGGGTGACGCGCGCCGGCGACTACCGGGTTCGGGTGTTGACGGTCGACGGCCGGGAAATCGGCCGGAAGTCCTTCGAAGTCGTGGCCGACGCGTCGACGGAAGACAGGGCCTTCGAAGAAGACGTCAGGTAGCGCGGCGCGTGGAGCGCACCCACTTCTCGACCTCGTCCGGCTCGCGGGGAATCGCGGCCGATAGATTCTTCATCCCGGTCGCGGTGACCAGCACGTCGTCTTCGATGCGCACGCCGATGCCGCGGTACTTCGCGGGGACGGTGAGATCGTCCGGCTGAAAGTAGAGCCCGGGCTCGACGGTGAGCACCATGCCGGGCTTCAGCGGGCCAT
>JAYUXE010000164.1:0-12737 GCA_043753165.1 Archangiaceae bacterium
CGGCTGAGAAGGAAGAGGTCGAGAACGCGGTGCGCGACCGAATGGGCGACATGCTCAGCACGCGCGTCGTGGTTCGCCAGGGCAGCACGTTCGACCCGCAGGACCTTCGCAAGGTCGGCGCCGGCCGCGCGCGCAGCATCATCATCCTCGCCTCGGACGCGAAGGATGAGAATGGCAACGCGGTGGAAGACGCCGACATGAGCGCGATCAAATCGCTGCTCGCCCTTCGCCGCATTCCCGGAGCCCTGACGAAGAACCACGCCACCGTCGAGTTGATTGACTCGGCTCGAAAAACAGTCGTCGAGCAGCTGGGCAACGGCGGCGTCGAAGTGGTCGCGATGGAAGAGACGCTGTCGCGCATGATGGTGCAGACCTCGCGGCAGAACGGGCTCGCCGAGGTCTACCGCGGGCTCTTGTCGTACGAAGGCAGCGAGTTCTATTTCAAGGCATTTCCCGAGCTGGCAGGCCAACCGTTCGGCGAGGCGCAGTGGAAGATGAAGGACGCAGTGGTGGTGGGCTACCGGCGGCCCGCGACGGAAGAGGCGGCCGCCCAGACGGTGCTGAACCCGAAGGACGACGTGCTGCTCGAGGAAGGCGACGAGCTGCTGGTGATTGCGGAAGACGACGACTCGTTCTCGCTGACCGCGCAGCACGAGCCCGAAACGCCGGCCGACTTCAAAGGCGCGACTCCCATCGCCCGACAGCCCGAACGGTTGCTGGTCTGTGGCAGCAGCCCCAAGCTCGGCGACATGCTGCGCGAGTACGACAACTACGTGCTGCCCGGCTCGGAAGCGTGGTTGATGCCCAACGAAGACAAGGAAGCCTTCACGAACTTCATCAAGTCGGAAGTCGGCTCGCTGAAGAACCTGAAGCTGAAGTACGTCGACGGCGACCCAACCAACCCCGAGGCGCTGAAGAAGGTCGCGTCGCCTGATTTCTACTGCGCGCTCGTCGTCGCCGACACCACCAAGGCGGAAGACGAAGCCGACGCGCATACGGTGATGACGGTGTTGTTGATGCGCGACCTGTTCAAGTCTTTCGCAGACAAGAAGCCGCGCATCATCAGCGAGATTCTCGACCCCCGAACGAAGGACCTGCTCGAGCAGGACTACGCGGCAGACTTCGTCGTGTCGTCCGAGATGACGTCGATGTTGCTCGCGCAGATTTCCGAACGGCGCGACTTGAACGCCGTCTTCGCCGACCTTTTCGATTCCGATGGCAACGAGGTCTACCTGAAGCGCGCCGCCTGTTACGTCGAGCTCGACGCGCCGACCAACTGGCTCAGCGTGCAGAAGATGGCGCGGCTGCGCGGCGAAGTAGCCATCGGGTACATGAAGCTCGGGCAGACGCCGTTGATCAACCCGCCGCAAAGCGACACCCAGCCGTACGTGGCGGAAGACCGGATCATCGTGCTCAGCGAGGACGACAGCGAAGCGGTGGGCGACCAGCGCGGCGGCGAGTTCGCGGCCGACCTCGTGGTGCCGCCTGAAAAGACGCCGCCGTCACCGCGTGTCGCCGCTGCTGCTCCTGCGAAAGCACCGAGCCCCCTCGTGCCGCAGCAGCCAAAGCCGCTCGAGGCGCAGACGGTCACCTCAGGTCCGCGCGTGGCGGGCCCGAGCACGCAGCCTCGCGCGCCGCTGCCTCCGAAGCCCAAGGTGTGAAGGCCGCGTTCCTCGTCACGGCGCTGATGCTGGCGGGGGCCCCGATGGGCGCCTTCAAAGCAGCTGGCACCTTGAAGGACGCGCGCTACCTTCACACCGCGACGAAGCTTCAAGACGGACGCGTGCTGGTCGTCGGTGGCCGGGGCGTCGACGGCACGCGCGAGCTCGACACCGTCGAACTCTACGAGCCGAAGAAGAACCGCTGGGTCGCCGGCCCAAAGCTGCCCTCGGGACGAAGCGGCCACACCGCGACCTTGCTGCTCGACGGCCGCGTGCTCGTCACCGGGGGCACGACGCACGAAGACAACCGATTCGTCGCGCAGGCCTCGGCGGAATTGTTCGACCCCAAAGCCAACCAATGGAAGCCCGCCGCGGCGATGGCCCAAGCGCGCAACTGGCACACTGCGACGCTGCTCGACGACGGCCGCGTGCTGGTGGCCGGTGGCGCGCGCGAGCAGAAGAGCCACCTCGCGACGGCCGAGCTCTACGACCCGGCAAACGACGTGTGGACTGCCGCCGCGGCGATGAAGCAGGCGCGCTGTCTGCACCAGGCGGTGAGGCTCAGCGATGGAAGTGTGCTGGTGGTCGGCGGCCGGTCGAACCAACAGCAGCCGGAAAGCTCGGCTCCCGATGCGGGAATGGCGCAGCGACCGCACGGCGACTCCAAAGCGTCGACGGGCTTCGGCGCGCCCATCGCCTCGGTCGAACGGTGGACGCCCGCCGGCTGGACATCGATGCCCGAGACGGTCGACCCTCGGCAGCGCCATGCGCTGGTCGCGCTTCCCAAAGGCGCCATGGCCGTTGGCGGAGCGACCCGCACCGGCCTCACCAACCTCGCCGAGCTCTGGGCCCCCGATGCAGGTGCCTGGGTGACGCCCGAGCACAGCCTGTCGATGGGGCTCGGCAGCCACACCGCCACGGCGCTGGACGGCGACGTGCTCGTCATCGGCGGTGAGCCTCCAAACAGCGTCGATACGTCACGGGCCCAGCGCTACGAAGCAGCCGGCCAGCGGTGGTGCCTCGCAGGCGAGCTGCTGTCTTCGCGCAAACAGCACACCGCGACGCGGCTCGACGACGGCAAGGTCTTGGTGGTCGGCGGTGTCTCGGCCGGAATCTGCGAAGCGACCGCCGAGCTTTGGGAGGCCCGCAAAGGGCGCTGTGAAGAGCCGCCCGGCCCCACGCTCGAATGGTAATGATTAGACAAGCCGGGGGTGTGTCTGTAGAAGCACGACAGTTGGTTTAGACAACCCAAACTGGAGCCACCCCAATATGTCGTTCGACAAGATTCTCCGGGACATGATTCGCGAAGAAATTCAAGCCGTCGTCCGCCCCCTTGCCGATGCCGTCGATGCGCTGCGCGAGCAGGGTTCGGTCGCCTCGCAGCTGAGCTCGTTGCTCGGTGGTGCGGGCGCCCCCGTGCGTCGCGGCCCCGGCCGCCCGCGCAAGAACGCGCTGGCTCCTCTGCTGGCGGCTGCGCCGGGCCGCCCCGGTCGCAAGCCGGGCTCGGACAAGGGCACGCGCACCCGCGGCAGCAATGACCGCGGCTGCGCCATCATCGGTTGCAAGCGCCCGGCCCGCAGCAAGGGCTACTGCGCCGCGCACTACCAGAAGTACCGCATGCTCACCCGCACCCGCCGCCTGCCGTCCGACTGGGTCGAGCACGCGTCGGCGGGCAGCGTTCGCGACATGGTCTTGCCGCGGGGCCGGGCTGGCGCGAAGGCGCTGGCCGAAGCAAAGAAGTAGAAATCAGCGCGAGTTGTGAGTCTTTAAGTAGATCGCCGAGCAGACAGCGAGCAGGGCCCCGATGATTCGCAAGGTCATCGGGGACCCCAGCTGTTCAGCGGCGAGGCCCGCGGCGAGTCCTCCCAGCGGCACCATTCCCACGAAGACCATCGTGAAGAGGCCCAGCAGCCGGCCGCGCAGCTGCGGGGGTGAGCGTTGCTGCAGCGTGGTGAGAATCGTCGAGCTCTGCGTCACCTGCCCCAGGCCGATGAGGAACAACGCGGGCGCAGCGAGCAGGCGGCTTTCAGCGATGGAAAGCGTGACGATGCCCATTGCCATCGCGACGCCGCCCGCGCCCACGCGCCACGCCTGGCCCGCTTCGGCAAACAGCAGCAGCACGGCGGCGAGCAACGCGCCGGCGCCTCCGAACGACAGCAGGTGGCCGAGCACGTCGGGGCCGCCTCCCAGCACGCGAGAGACCCACGCAGGCATCAGCGTGCCCCACGCCTGGCCAATGGCCGACAGCGCGAACAGCTGGAAATAGAGGATGCGAATGTTGGGCTGGTGCCACGCCCACCGCACGGCGTCACCGATGCCGACGCGCGCGACATCGGCGTGCGCTTCTCGAATCGGGGCCGGCAGGGCAACCACCGCCGCGATGACGAAGACGAAGCTGACGGCGTTGATGGCAAACGCCCAGCCTTCGCCCCAGGCGGCGACGACGAGCCCGCCCAGTGAGGGCCCGAGCACGCGCATCACCGTCACCAGCGTCGAGTTGATCGCGACCACGTTCGGCAGGTCATCGCCCGAGAGCTCAGCCAGCATCACCTGCCGCGCGGGAATCTCGAACGGGTAGGTCAGCCCGAGCATGATTCCCAGCAGCAGCACGTGCGACGGCTGCACCGTGTTCGTCAGCGCCAGCACCGCCAAAGTCGTCGCCTGCAGCGCGGCCACTGCCATCGCGGCCAGCACGACCTTCTTTCGCGGCACCGTTTCCGTCACCGTGCCCGCCCAGGCGCCCAGCAGCAGCGACGGCAGCTGATTGCAGAACGTCAGCAGGCCGAGCATCTGGGTCGAGCCCGTCATTCGCCACACCAGCCACTGCTGCGCGACCGGCTGCATCCAGCTGCCCAGCAGCGACACCGACTGGCCCGCGAAGAAGAGGCGCAGCGCGGGGCGGTTCAGCGCGCGAAGGGTTCGAGGAAGCGGCACCGACGGGGTGTACCATCGCACCGACATGAATCAGCGCGAGCTCGAAAAGGGCATTCACCTGGACCTCAAGGCCGACGAATCGTACGGCGGCTATCTGCAGCTCGACCTGTTGCTGTCAGCGCAGAAGCCGCGCAGCCCCGAGCACGACGAGCTGCTGTTCATCATTCAGCACCAGACCAGCGAGCTGTGGATGAAGCTGATGCTGCACGAGCTCGACGCGGCAGTCGCGTTCATCAAGGCCGACAACCTCGAAGGCTCGTTCAAGATTTTTTCCCGCGTGGGCCACATTCAGCGAATGCTTTTCGAGCAGTGGTCGGTACTCGAGACGATGACGCCGTCGGAGTACCTCACCTTCCGCGAGGCGCTGGGCAAGAGCAGCGGCTTTCAGAGCTTTCAGTACCGGGCAATCGAGTTCGTGCTCGGCAACAAAGACGCGAACACGCTGAAGCCCCATGTGCACGACGCCGCGAAGCACGCGTGGCTCGAGGCGCGCCTGAAGCAGCCTTCGGTGTACGACGAGTTTCTGCGCTGGCTCGCCCGCCACGGCCACGCGGTGCCGAAGGAAAAGGTCGAGCGCGACTGGACCCAGCCGTACGAGAAGAGCGCCGCGGTGATGGCGGTGTTTCAGAACATCTACGAGCACACGACCGAGCACTGGGACGCGTACGAGATGTGCGAAAAGCTGGTCGACGTCGAAGAACGGTTTCTGCTCTGGCGCTTTCGCCACATGAAGACCGTGCAACGAATCATCGGCTTCAAGACGGGCACCGGCGGCAGCAGCGGTGTGTCATTTCTGCAAAAGGCGCTGCAGATGAGCTTTTTTCCCGAGCTTTGGGACGTGCGAACCGAGCTGAAACCGCCCGTAGCTTCGACCTAAGTCTCATCGACGAATAATCTAGTTTTTAAACGTCTGCGTCGGGCTTACCCAAACGGGCCTATGGAGACCATCGGCAGTCCACTGCTGTGGGGCGGCTTCATCGGCTTCGTGATGCTGATGCTCGCCCTCGACCTGGGCGTGTTCCACAAGAAGGCGCACGCGGTCAGCTTCAAGGAAGCGGCCATCTGGTCGTGCGTGTGGGTCTCGATGTCGCTGCTGTTCAACGCAGGGCTGTGGTGGCGGTTCGGCCCGACGCTGGGCACCGAGTTCCTCACCGGCTACCTGCTCGAGAAGTCGCTGTCGGTCGACAACGTCTTCGTCTTCATCATCATCTTTTCCACGCTGAAGATTCCCGGCGCCTCGCAGCACCGGGTGCTGTTCTGGGGAATTCTCGCGGCCCTCATTCTTCGCGCCGGGATGATTTTCGCCGGCACCGCGCTGCTCACGCGCTTCCACTGGCTCATCTACGTCTTCGGCGCCTTCCTCATCTTCACCGGGGTGCAGCTGTACCGGCACTGGAAGAAGGGCGAGGAAGAAGGCAACAAGCTGATCGCGCTCGCTTACAAATACGTGCCGTCGACGCCGAACCTGCATGGCGAGAAGTTCTTCATCGTCGAGAACGGCAAGCGGCTCGCGACGCCGTTGTTCATGGCGCTCGTGCTCGTCGAGGTCAGCGATGTCGTGTTCGCGCTCGACTCGATTCCCGCCATCTTCGCGGTGACGACGGACCCGTTCATCGTCTTCACGTCGAACATCTTCGCCATCCTCGGGCTGCGAAGCCTGTACTTCCTGCTGTCGGGCATGGTCGACAAGTTCGGCTATTTGAAGCCGGCGCTGGCCGCAGTGCTCGTGTTCGTCGGCGCGAAGATGGCCGGCGCCGACTTCTTCAAGCTGCCGTCGTGGGTGTCATTGATTGTGATTGCGGTGCTGCTGGGCATCGGCATCGGCGCGTCCCTGCTCTGGCCTCCGAAGCCGGAAGCCGCGAAGGCCGCCTAGAAGTCGCGGCTCCACAAGAGCTCCGCGCCCACCGCCGGAGCGTCGCCCGCCGTCGCCTCGACGCCCCAAGACTTCGACAGCTGGTACTCGAACTTCGCCGCGTACGCGTTCTCGCCCTTCGTGCGGTCTGCTCCCAGGTTGAGCTGCAGGCCGACGTACGCCTTGTCCGACAGGTACACGCCCGCTTCGACGCGCGCGTCCTGAATGCCGGCCTCACCCGATTCAATCGACAGCACGTCTAGCGGAAGCCGCTTGGCCACCAGCGTCTTCAGCTGCGACGCGACGACCGAGCCGAGAATACTGGCCGCGTCTGCCCCCGACACCGAGCTGCCCCCGCCCTGCTTCAGCGTGCGCCGGCCCGTGGTCAGCAGAATCAACAGCTCGGAGTCGGGAATCGGCGGCTGGCTGCTGAGCTTCAGGCTCGCGTCCTTTCCCTTCCCGACGACGTTCACGAACACGGTGACGGCCTCGCGCTCGTTCACGTGAATCGCGGTGACGTTCAGGTACGGCTCGGTGGGAATTCCCGAGAAGCGGACCTGCGAGTTCTTCTGGATGTCGAACCGTCGGCCGATGACGTCGACGCGGCCGCGAATCACGTTCGCGTCGCCGTTGATGAGGATGCGGTCGGTGTATTCGATGCGGAAGCGGTCGCTCAAACCGAGCTCGAGGTTCACGTCCGAGCTCTTCACCCATAGGTTTCGCGGCGCATCGATGAGCACCTGGACGCGGCTCTGCTTTTCAAGCGACGCCTGCAGCGCCGCCGCGTCGGGCTTCTTCTTCCGCTTCTTCAGGGGAATGCCGTTGCGCACGAGAATGATGTCTTCCGGGCGTTCGAGGTTCTGCAGGTCTTTGCGCTTCACGTCCGGCAGCTCGATGTGCGCCTCGGGAATCGAGAGCCGTTGAATGTCGACGAGCTTCGCGTTCGCCTGGCCCTGCAGTGTCACCCGCGCCGTGGCGATGGCCAGCAGCTGGTCGTCGGTGACGACGGGGAAGTTGTTGAGCTCGGTGTTCGCCGACAGCGTGAAGTTCCCCGGGCTCTCGCGCTTCGCCTTCGCCGTCATCGAGACGTTGCCTCCGCCCGCGTTCGCGGTGAGCTCCTTCAGCACGTAGCCCGCGTTGTTGCCCGACGCGAGCAGGTGCACCTGACGGTAGTCGCCGAAGCCCGAGATGCCGATGCGGCCCTTCGTCCATTCCACGTTTCCATCGACCGCCGGGCCGAAGAGCTCGCCCTGCACCTTTACGTCGGCCTTCAGCTGGCCGGCCAGGGTGCGGACCATGGGGGTCGCTCCAGAGAAGAACGAGACGTCGAAGTCGTTCGCGGTGACGGTCGCGTTCACCGGGGCCTTCGCGACGTCCAACCCTTTGCGAATCGCGGGCACCGAGATGTCGAGGTCGAGCGTGCCACTCGCCTTCAACCGCCCACCGCTGGTGAGCGCCGTCGAGAAGGTGTGCTTGTGCGCTTCGTAGTCCCACGTGACGCCCGCCTGGCCCAGCGACGCACCGCCGATTTTCACGTTCTCCACCGAGCCGCGCAGCGACCCCTTCGGCGCCGCCGCCGTCCCCTTCACCGACAACGTCGCCTGCAGACTTCCCGACGGCAGCTCGTCCTCGTCTTCCGGCAGAAAGAGGTCAGCCATCGCGATGGGCCCGACCTCGGCGTCGGCCATCAGCGGCGTTTCCATCAGGGCCGCTTCGTTCTGCACGAGCTCGATGGGGGCGCCCATTCGACCCGTCAGCGTCAGCACCCTCTTCGCCACGCGTCGAACCTCGAGCGTGAGTCGGCTGTCATCGCGGTTGGTGATGAGCGTCGTCGTCAGGTCCAGCGGCTGCTTTCCTTCGCTCTGCAGACCGATGACCCCAACGGTCGCCGAGATGTCCGGGTGGGTGAGCGTGCCCGTGCCGCGCGCCGCGACGGTGAGCTTGCCTTTCAGCGGCTCGGACAGCTTCACCACCGGGCCGACTTTCAGCAGGTCGATGCCGTTCGATTCGACGGTGACTTCCAGCGGGGTCAGCATCCAGTTGACGCCTTTCGCGGGCGGCGCCTTGCCCGACTTCGGGGTCGCCGGCAGGTACGCGTTGAGCAGCTCTTGATACGTGAAGGGCACGTGCAGCACGGCGCGGGTGAGGCCGCCCAGCGCGGTGACGTCGAGTGACAGTTCGGGCTTCTGCTGCGCGTCGGCGGTGAGGTTCAGCTCGACGCGGTCGAAGATGATTTTCGTCGTGTCGGCGAGCACCTTGCCTTTGGGCGCGCACGGCCCGTCGCACAGTCGCAGCGCGGCGGTCTCGGCATGAATCTTCGGCAACGGCTGTTCCAGCGTTCCCGCGATGTCGATGCTGGTCTGCACTGCGCCATCGAGGGGAACCGTGCCACCGAACGAAGCCGCGGCTTCCGAGAGCTCGAGCGCGCTGGTGGTGAAGCGCAGCGACACGGGCTGTGGTTTTCCGACCTTCCGCGTGATGGGAAGCGCGTAGTCGCCCGTGGCCTGGCCCAGCGACGTGTCCGCGGTGAAGCCGCCTTCGACGCGCTCTTCCGCGTAGTGCAGCGTGCCGACGAAGGTGATGCCGCCCAGCCCGAACAGCGTCCCCACCATCCACTGCAGATCGACATCGGCTTGCAGCTTGTCGGTCAGGCCGAACGCACGCACCTTCGCGCTCGCGAGCCCGCCGAGCTTGAAGCCCGGAGGAATGAGGGGCTTTGGCAGCGCCGCGATGTCCAGCAGTTGCACCTGCGCGCTCGCATCGAGCACTTTTCCCTTGAGGCTCGCCGCGAGGATGAAGCGCTGCATCTGCGACCGCACACCGATGGCGTCGGATTCGAAATCGCCGTCGTTCGTCCACCCGATGTGCGCCGGTTGCTCGAGCACCCACTGCTGGTTCGGCCAGTCGGTGGTCAACGTGTTGAGCATCAAGCCGTGGTTGTCGGCGTCCAGGGTGGCTTCGACCAGCGTTGAAAGCGACAACGACACCAGCGACTTCGTCGAGAACCGGGCAGTGAGCGCGCGGCCCTTCGTCGATGTCTCGGCCGCGATGCCTTCGATGACGGTGGTGCCGACCTCGAGCTTCGCCACCGACAGCTGCGCCCTGGCTTCCAGCGGCTTCGTGACGTCGGCCACCGACGCGTCGATCTTGAAATCGGTGAGGCCGATGTTGTCGTAGCGCAACGTCTTGAAGCCGCCCTGCACCTTCACGCCCGGGTGCAGCAGCGGGCCCGCAGTCGAGAGCTTCAGCGAGCCCTGCCCCGACAGTGGAAGTCTGTCGATGCCCGTGAAGTCCGACAGCGCCTGCGACACGCGCCTCAAGTCGGTGAGGTCGAGCACGCCGTGGATGCTCAAGCTGTCTCGGTCACCCTGCCCCTTCACGTTCAGCCGCGCGCCCGGCATCTTCGCGTCGAGCTTGTTGACGGTGAGCTTGCCCTTCACGGCGACGACGTCGAGGTCCGCGGTCGCCACCGGCTTTCCTTCTTCTTCCCAACGCGCCTGGCCCTTCAGCTCGCCATCGAAGGCCTCGATTGTGACGTCGTTGAGCTTGCCGGTGAGGTCGGCCGAGAGGTGCGACGGTCGCCCGCCTTCGAGCA
Organism: Archangiaceae bacterium; assembly: GCA_043753165.1. Taxonomy (GTDB): domain Bacteria; phylum Myxococcota; class Myxococcia; order Myxococcales; family Myxococcaceae; genus JAGSPQ01. The sequence goes on from JAYUXE010000164.1 coordinate 10,043, forward strand.
GCTCGGACAAGTCGACGTCGGTCGCGTGCAGCTCCATCGAGTCGAGCAGGCCGCCCTTCGGGAAGCTCGCCTTCGCCGCCACGCGCGCGCTGCCCGCCGCCGCCTTCACGTCGAAGTCGTAGGCGGTGAGCGTGCCGGACGTCGACACCGGAACCTTGATTTTGAAGTCCGGGGCGAACGCCCGAATCGTAATCGGCGACGCGACCGAGTCGGTGATGACGAGCTTCACCGGGTCGAGCGTCAGGCTGCCGTTGACGTGCGTGTCCGACGTGCGGGCCTTCAAGTCCATCGTCACGTCGCCCGGTTTTCCCGTCTTCGAAATCACGTCGAGGTCGAGCACGTCGACGATGGGCGACGTGACGTGGCTGCCGGCGTGAAGGTCGCCGACGAGGCTGAGCGTGGGAAGAGAGACAGTCGCTTTGCCGTCGATGTGAATCTGCTGAAGCGTGTAGCTCTGCTCACCGAACGTGAAGTCGAAGTAGCCTTCGGAAATCTGGACCTTGCCGATGTCGACGTAGAGCCGCAGCGCCTGCACCGGCCCCACCACCGGAACCTTCGACTCGAGCGCGCGGTTCAGGTTCAGGCCGCGTTCGTCGGTCTTCAGGTAGAAGCGGGGCTCTTCGATTTTCGCGCTCCACAGCACGATGCGGCGCTTCACCAGCGCCATCAGCCGCGGGTCGAGCTCGGCGTGTTTGATTTCGACGACCAGCTCGCCTTCGGGTGTGTACAGCTTGAGGCCGTCGATCACGATCACCGCGCCGTGCGTCGTCAGCGACTGCACCTCGAGCTTCCCCTTCATGTCATCGTTCATCAGCCCGACGACCTTCGTGCGGATGAGCTCTGCCCCGCTGCTGCTCGTGATGTACAGCCACGCGCCCAGCAGAAGAAGCAGCAGCAGGCCCAGGGGAATGAGCACCGCCAGCAGCACCTTCTTCTTCCGGGGCGTCACGTCAGAACGCCTCACCGATGGAAAGGTGGAACGCGCAGACGCCTTCGGGGGTGCCCGCGTAGGTCGGCGGCGTGTTTCCGAGCCCGAAGCAGCCGCCCGACGGGTAGCTGATGGTGCGGGGGTCGACCCTGCCGTTGGGATTCAACCGCTGCGGCCCGCCCACCGGCAGGCGAAACGCGAAGTCGACGCGAATGGGGCCCAGCGGCGTGCGGTACCGCGCCCCGAGGCCCACCGACGTGTAGAAGTACTGCAGCTGGTTTGCCGCGAACGTGAGCGCTTCCCACGTCACCATGCCGCTGTCAGAGAAGAGGCTGAGCACCAGGTCACCCCAGACGTTCCATCGAAGCTCAACCGACGCCTCGACCAGTCCCTTCCCTCCGATGGGAATCGTCTCGCCGGCGACGACCTGCGAAGCGACGGGCGGCGGTTCCGGCATGATGGGGGCCGAGTTGGTGCGGGGCACTTCCACCAGCGGCGAGAGGCGGCGGGCCGAGAACCCCCGCATGCCGGCGCCGCCGGAAAAGAAGCGGGCGAGAATCGGCGTGTCCTCGTTTTCGTTGAAGGACAGCAACGTGCCCGCCTTCAACTTCGCCGCGAAGGTGACCTTCTTTTCTTCGCCGAAAGAGACGTAGCCGCGGATTTCGGGCAGCACGCGGAAGTAGCGGAAGTTGCCGCCCAGGCCACCTTCTTGAAGCGAGAGCGCGGCGTAGGTGCCGGACTTTGGCTCGAGCCTGTTGTCGCGGCGATCCCACTCCACCGTCTGCTCGAGGTAGCTGATGATGCAGAAATCAGGGTCGGTGGGGCAGCCGAGCAGCGCCTGCGGGGCCGACGCGGTCAGCGGCACCTGCGAGGTGAGGAAGTAGATGTCGAGGTTGTACGAAGGAAAAATGGTGACGGTGGACCACGGCCGCCACGCCACGCCCACCTTCAGCTCGCCGCCATAATATTTGTACGCGGGCTCGAGTCCGCTTGAGACCTCGACCCCGACCTGCCCGGTGAGGTTGCGTGCGCCGAGGAACCGCGGCTGCTCGAGGTCGACGTTGACCTTGAAGACGGGCCCCGTCTTCGAGTTCGCGTTGCCTCCCGCCACGTCCCAGATGGTGGGAAGAAAGCCCCAGCCGAGCTTTCCCTTCGTCGAGAAACGGCGCAGCCCGCCCAGGAAGTTGCGGTGGGTGTACTCGCCGATGACGTAACCCTCTTGCCGCAGGAAATCGACGCCGATGCCGGGCCCCAGGCGCACGCTGCGAAACGGCGCCTCGCGAACGTCGACCACCACCGGCACGGTGCCCTGCGCTTTGTCCGGAGCGCCGCGGTTGACCTTCACGGCCCCGAAGACGCCCATCTGGAAGACGAGCCCCTGCGCTTCGTTGAGCGCGGACTCGCTGTACCAGGCGCCCGTCTTCACGACGTTCTCGACCTGTTCGACAATCCACTTCGGAGGCACCTGCGCGTTCGGGTCGTTCGCGACGAAGATGTTGCCGAACTTGTAGCGAATGCCCGGCGTCGCCCCGACGGTGAGCGCCGCAGTGCCGAGCTCGAGGTCGACCACCGCCTCGCCTTCGACCACCGTCTCGGCATAGCCGAGCTCGCGCAGGCGTCTGGCGATGGTCTCTTTCGTGTCGGCCCAGGCGGTTTCTTTGAAGACCTCGCCGACCTTTGCCGGCAGCTTCGCTTTCACGTCCGTCTGTTGATCGGCGGCCAGCACGTCGAGGCCGACGACGTTCACTTCCGAGATTTTGGTGACGC
>JAYUXE010000165.1:0-2435 GCA_043753165.1 Archangiaceae bacterium
CTGATGAAGCTGAACGTCGCCTTCACCCTCACGCCCGGCAGCTACGCGACGCTGGTGGTGAAGCGCCTCTTCCACTTCAGCTACCGCGATGACACCCCCGACGAGATCCGCGCCACCCAGGACCACGTCGAGAAGCAGAAGGCCGAACGGTCGCCCGGCCAGTTCGCCAACCGCAAACGCGAAGACGTGGACCTCGACGAGGACGACGACGGGGATGATGACGACGGCGTGATCGAGGTCGAGAAGACCCCGACCCGCCGCGAACGTTCGCCGCTGTTGCCGGCGGCCCCCGTCGCCCGCCCCGCCACCGCCGCGACCCCTGCCCCGAAGAAGGGGCGGTGGATTGGCAAAGACGGCCTGCGTCGGAAGCGAAAGCGCGACTCCAAAGGCTCGACCCCGCGTCCCCCCGACAGTGGCGCCAACCGGCCGGAAAGGGCCCCGCGGCCGATTCGGGGCGAAAAAGCCGCTCCGCAGATTCGCAAGTCCTCGAAACCGTACCGGAAATAGTGACGCAATGAAGGGCGCGGGCCGCTCGTAGAGAGCGATGTGAATCCCGCGACCCATTTCCCTTCGATTCCCTTCCCCCTCGCGATGATGGCGGCCGATTCGATTCAGCCCTGGGCGCAGGAAGTTCGCCGGGCGCGCCGGGGGGACAACGACGCCTTTGCGGCGCTCGTTCGCAGCGTGCAGCGCCCCGTCTATGGCCTCTGCCTTCGCCTGCTGCGCACCGAGGCCGAAGCGTCGGAAGTCGCGCAGGAATCGTTTCTGCGCGCGTACCAGAACCTCGATCGCTTCGATGACAGCCGCCCGTTCGACCTCTGGGTGCTCGCGATCGCCCGCAACCTCTGCCTCGACCTGCTGCGCCGCCGCACCAAGCTGAAGACCGAAGACGTCGAAGACCACGCGCACGCGCTGCCGTCGGGTGAGCCGTCGCTGGAAGATCAGGCCATCACCAACCAGGTCCGCCTGTCGCTGGAAGACGCGATGGCCACGCTGTCGCCCGATGATCGCGAAGTGCTCGCACTCTATTACGTGCAGAAACGCACCACCAAAGAGATCGCGCAGGTGATGGACGTCGCGCCGGGCACGATCATGGCACGCCTGTTCCGCGCGCGAGAAAAGCTGCGTTTGAAGATGACCGTTCACCTCAACGACGAGGTCGTTTCATGAGCACCCCGGAAGAGCTCGAGCTGGAAGCATTGCTCAAGGAGCTGGCGACTTCGGATGAAGATCGCGCCCAGCTGCTCGAGGAGCACCGCCAGCTCGAAAAAGATCTGCTTCGCCTCGCCGACCCGCTGCCGCCGCCCGACTTTCTTCACAAGGTGATGGCGAAAGTCGCGAAGGCGCCTGCGCGCGCGCCGGCCCGAAGTGAGATCGCGTTGGCTTCTGCCATCGTCGTCTGCGCCGTGGCCGCCAGCGTCTTTGCCTTCTCGACGCAGGGCGATGTCGGCGAGGTGGGCCTCGTCTTCACCCGCCTCGTGCTGCAGCTTCGCGACACCGCGGTCGGCCTCGGCAGCGCCCTGGCCGCCCTGTGGCGCACCGCCGCCCTGCCTTTGACGATTGGAATGGGAGCAGCCCTGGCCGCCTGCCTCGTGGCCCTCAAACGTGTGCTTCACACCGGTATGACCGAAGCGAAGGGGGTCTCATGATGTCTTTCGTCCTGCTCGCTGCACTGGCTGCCAACCCCAACATCACCGTCGAGCACCACGGCTCGCTTCGCGACTGTCTGCAGGAAATCGCGCGTGCCGGCGGGCTCAACCTCGTCGTCACCGGCGGCTTGAGTCAGGAAGCCGCGGTGTACCTCAAAGACGTATCGGTTGAGGAAGCGCTGTCGACCGTCGCCACCGCGTACGACCTCGAGCTGACCCGCAAGGGCAGCCTGTGGATCATCAAGCCGGGCAACGCGGTGGCGCCTGCGGTGGCTCCGATTCCGCCCATGCCCCCGATGCCACCCCTGCCCCCGCACGTGCAGAAGTCGGTGGACGAGGCTGTCGCGAAGGCCGTCGATGAAGCCGGCGGCGAATCGGAAGCCGAAGCTGCGCTCGCGCACGCCGAGGCCATGCGCGAAGAGGCCGAAGCCGCCCGTGACCGCGCCGAAGAGCTGCGCGATGCCAGGCGCGAAGAGCAGGAAGCCGCCCGCGAAGAAGCCCGCGCCCGCATCGAAGAGGCCAGGGCGCATAAAGACGGTGACGACAAGGGCCTCGTCAACATGAACGGCCCCGTCGTCGTGAAAGAGAACCAGCGCACCGAGAGCGCGATCAGCTACGGCGGCTCGGTGACGGTCGAGAAGAACGCGCGCGTCGAAGGCGACGTGGTGTCCTTCGGCGGCGACGTCATCCTCCAGGACAATGCCCGCGTCGACGGCGATGCCGTGTCCTTCGGGGGCAAGGTCATCAAGGCGGACAACGCGAAGGTGAAGGGCGAAGAGGTCTCGT
>JAYUXE010000166.1:0-2433 GCA_043753165.1 Archangiaceae bacterium
CCGAGAAGGAGGTCATCTCCTCCTCTCGACCTTCCGCGCCTCGTCCGGTTCCGTGAAGGAAAGCCAGCGCCAAACATCCGAAGGAACGCGAATCGCTCAAGCGGTTCGGGCAGCCGGAAGAGCAGTCGCCGCTCGAAGCCCGCTGCGCGTTGGTCGGAGGGCGCGCGGTCAAGTAGATGGATCGCATGCGCTTCCTCACCTACGAAGGGCTTGCCATCGGCGCGCTGGGGCCGCAGCTCGACCGGGCCCGCGCCGCTTTCGAGCGAGATGACCTCGCGGCGCTGGACCTCAAGAAGCTGCAAGGCGGCTACTACCGCATCAAGCTCACCGACTCGGCGCGCCTCATTCTTCAGTTCGTTCGCTGGCAGGGGGCGCGCGCCGCCCTCGCACTCGAGATGTTGCCGACGCACGCCTACGACAAGTCCCGCTTCCTTCGGGGAGCCGCCATCGACGAGGCCCGCATCGAGCCTGCCGCCGAGCCTTTCGAAGCCCTGCCCATCAAGTACCTGCATCCGAGCAGGGCCACCTTCGCGCTGCTCGACAAGCCGTTGTCCTTCGATGACGCGCAAGACGAGGTGCTGCGCCGGCGTCCTCCCCTCGTCATCGTGGGCTCGGCGGGAAGCGGGAAGACGGCGTTGCTGCTCCAACACCTGCGCGCGGCCCAGGGCCGGGTGGCCTACCTCACCGAATCGAGCTGGCTCGCCCAGACGGCACGCAGCCTCTACGTCGCGCTCGACTACGCCCCGGTTGATCAGGAAGCCGACTTCCTCAGCTTCCGACAATTCGTCGACAGCCTCGAAGTTCCGCCGGGCCACGCGGTCACCTTCCGCGATTTCGCCGGATTCTTCGAACGCCACCGCCAGAAAGTTCGGTTCACCGACGCCCACCGCTGCTTCGAAGAGCTTCGCGGCGTCATCACCGCGAACGCGGAAGGGGTGCTCTCACGCGACGCGTATCTGGCCCTGGGCGTTCGTCAGTCGCTGTTCGACGCGGAACAACGAAGCGCGCTGTACGAGCTGTTCGAACGCTACCGGGCGTGGCTCGCAGAAACGAACCGCTTCGAGCCCAACCTGATTGCACATGCCTGGGTGGGCAAGGCGACGCCCCGCTACGACTTCCTCGCCATCGACGAAGTGCAGGACCTCACCCCCGCGCAGCTCGGCCTCGCTTTGAGGACGCTCACAAAGCCGGGCGCCTTCGTGCTGTCCGGCGACGCCAACCAGGTGGTGCACCCCAACTTCTTCAGCTGGGCGACGGTGAAGTCGATGTTCTGGCGTGGGCTCGGCACCCCGACGGCCGGCTCCAGCCACGAGGCCTCGGTGCTGAAGGTGAGCTACCGCAACGCGCCCGAAGTGACCCGAACCGCGAATGCCGTGCTGGTGCTGAAGCACCTGAAGTTCGGCTCCATCGACCGCGAGAGCAACTCGCTGCTCGAGCCAGTTCCCGGTGAGCCCGGCGAAGTCCGCGGAGTGTCGCTGGGCTCGCCGCAGGTACGCGCGCTGGACGAGAAGACGCGGCGCAGCACCGAGGTGGCGGTGGTCGTGCTGCGCGACGAAGACAAGGCCGAGGCGCGCAAGCACTTCAGCACCCCGCTGCTGTTCTCGGTGCTCGAGTCGAAGGGCCTCGAATACGACAACGTCATCCTCTTTCGCCTGGTGGCGAGCGAGCGCCGCGTCTTCTCAGAGCTGGCAGACGGGGTGAACGCCGCTGAGTTGCACGTCGCCGAGCTGGAGTACGGGCGCGGCAAAGACAAGCGCGACAAGTCTGCCGAGGCCTACAAATTCTTCGTCAACGCGCTGTACGTCGGGCTCACGCGTGCGGTGAAGAACGTGTGGTTGGTGGAGGACGAGCCGGAACATCCGCTGCTGACGCTGCTGAAGGTGCCATTCGATGGGCAGGCGATGGCGGGTGGCGTGAAGCAGGCCACGGCAGAAGACTGGCAACGTGAGGCGAGCCGGCTCGAGGCGCAGGGAAAGCTCGAGCAGGTCGACGCCATTCGAAGCCAGGTGCTTCGGGCCCAGCCAACGCCGTGGGCGCCGCTGGACGAGGCCCGGTTCAAAGAGCTGCACGCCCGCGCGCTGGATCCGAAGAGCGTGTCGAGGAAGGCACGCGAGTCGTTGCTCGACGTGCTGGTGCTCCACCCCGACAAGTTCGCGACCTCCGAGCTGGATCGGCTCGGGTTCCGAAGCCTCGCCGACCAGGCCCAATCGGAGACCGCGGCGGCCCAGCGGCTGTTGGCCGACTACTCGAGCAAGAAGACCCGGGTGGTGCTCGACGCCACCGAAAAGTACGGGGTCGACCACCGAACGATGCAGGGTCTGACGCCCTTGATGGCAGCCGCGCATGCAGGCAACGCCGCCCTGGCCCAGGCGCTGGTCGACCGTGGAGCGAGCCGGACAGCGCGAGATTTCTACGGATTGCAGCCGCTTCATC
>JAYUXE010000167.1:0-2433 GCA_043753165.1 Archangiaceae bacterium
GGCGGCAACCCGATGCGATGCCGCGTGTTGTACGGGTCTTCCTTGTCGCGCAGCTTCGCGAGAAACGCCTTCTTGTCGTTCCACTCGTCGAGCTCGTACCGGCTGGTCGCGTCGACGCCAAGGCCCTGCTTTTTGTCGAACCGCTTCCACAGAATTCCCGCCACCGTCATGCGCTGCGCGGGCACCGGCTCTTCGCGCTCGAGCATCGACGCCATCGTGACGAGCTGGTCGAGCGTGCGGCCCGACGTCTGAATCTCCGTCTTGTACGGCGTGAAGAACCGTTCGCCAAAGGTGTCGAGCTGGCGCTGGATGAGCGCGTGCAAATCCACTCCGGCAACCGGCACCTGGTACGTCTCGGGGTACAGGTAGCCTTCGAGCGTTTTTTCCGGCAGCGGAAAGGCCGCGCGGAACTTCAGTGGCTCGCTCGCGGCCTTGATGAAGTCGCCCGGCTTGCACCAGCCCTTCTCGACCAGGGCCTTGTCGATGTCGCGCAGCCGCCAACCCTCGATGACCACGAAGGGCACGTCGTCGGGAATCGGCACCCCCTCGAGCGCCGTCGCCATTTCGCGCATCGTCATCTTCGCGCTGACGAGGTGCCGCCCCGCTTTCGCGTTCAACGCGCCGCGCTTCCACAGCAGGTAGCGCCAGGCGTTCGCATCTTTGATGAGACCTGCCGTGACGAGCTGCGGCCCGAGCCCGCGTGCGCTGGTGCCCTTCGCGACGGTGAACTCGACATCAGGAGAAGAGGCTTCGCCCAGGGGCGTGGTGACCGCGCTCTCGAGGAACAGGTACACCCCGCCGATTCCTGCGCCAGCGAGCACCATCAACACCAGCAGCGCCACCCCTGCTTTCTTCATCGTTTCTCCGCGCCAGACGAGTCGGCAGCAAATCCCACGAAACGTCCATCATGCGCGAGGCTGATGTCGAGCTTCACTTCGACGCCATCGCGAAAAAGCCCTGGCGGGCCGAACCCGTTCCAGCTGCCGGGCGTGGGCTCGCGGTGAATGGTGAGCCCCGGCACGTCGAGCCGGCGAAGCAGCAGCTCCCTTGCCGCGCCGCTCGCATCGTCGCCCGACGCGCCAACCCCGAAAATCGGCGTTTCGTCGTCCGTCCACGTGACGGCATGCACGCAGGGCCCGTCGGCGACGACGCGCAGCCAGAGAATCTGGCGCTCGTAGGTCACCGAACGCAGGTCGGCCGAGACGACGAACCGGCGGTGCGCGAACACCAGCGGCCCGTTCTTCGACAGCGCCTTGAAGGCCGCTTCCTTCGCGGCGAACAGGCTCCACAACAGCCGCTTCGGGTCGGCGCTGGCCGACATCAGCTGCAACTCGGAAGCGCTGCACACGCGCGCCACGAAGCGTTCACGCAGGTGGGTCTGCGCGATCGCCGGGTCGTCCAGGTCGACGACGTCGTTGCCGACGCGTCTCAGGCCTTGGTCTTCAGAATCAGCGAGACGGCGTCACCGACGGTCTTCACCTGGTCGGCCGCTTCGTCGGTGACCGCGATGCCGAACGCGTCTTCAATCTCCAACACGATGTCGACGAGCCGTGCCGAGTTGACCTTGAGGTCTTTCAGAATCGACGTCTCCATCGAGATGGCAGTGAGCGCAGTCGGGTTCTTCACGAACGGACGCAGGATATCGACGACCTTTCCCATCACTTCTTGCTGTTCCATGACGACCTCTTGGGTGTGTGGCTTCTGATTAAAACTTCCGGAAAATGACGCAGCCGTTGACGTCGCCGAACCCGAAGCTCGCCTTGGCGATGATTTCGAGGGGCACGTCGACGGTGTGATGCGGAATGCGGCTGGCGAACGCGGTGAGTGACGGGTGCAGGTCGTCGCAGTTGATCGAGCCGTGCACGAAGCCGTGGTGAAGCTCGAGGACGCTGGCGACACACTCGATGCCGCCGGCGGCTCCGAGGGCGTGGCCAATCAGCGACTTGGTCGAATGGATCAAGGGCATCTTGTCTGGAGCGAGCCCCAGCGCCTTCTGCCAGTTCGCGACCTCGTGCGGGTCCGCGAACGTCGCCGTCAGGTGCCCGTTGATGGCACCAATCTGCTCGGGCTTGATGCCGGCCATCGCGACGGCTCCTTGAATGCAGCGCTGGACGCTGGTCGGGTTCGGCGCCGTCATGCTGCCGCCCATGCGGTGGCCGCCGCAGTTCACGAAGCCGCCCAGCACTTCGGCGTAGATCCGCGCGCCGCGTTCTTTCGCGCTGGTCAGGCTCTCGAGCATCAACACTCCTGCGCCCGAGCCGGGAATGAAGCCGGCGGCGCTGCCGCTCATCGGCCGCGACGCTTCGGTGGGCGTGGAGTTCTTCGTGCGGTTCAACACCTTCATCGCGTCGAAGCCGGCCCAGATGTACTTGCTGTGCCCTTCCGAGCCGCCCGCGAGCATTCGCTTCGCGCGGCCTTCCCGAATGCGGAAGA
>JAYUXE010000168.1:0-2433 GCA_043753165.1 Archangiaceae bacterium
CCGAAGGGAATGAAGTTCACCATGAACGCGCGGTGCTCGATGGTGCGCACGGTCACCTCCTGCGCCTGCAGCTCGAGCCTTCGCCGTGCCTCCTCGGCCAGCACCCGCAGCTTTTCCCGTTCGACCGCTTCACGCCGCAGCTGCTCGTCTCTCAACGCGATCTGCTGGCGAATCAGGTTCAGGCTGTCGGCGTTCTTCCTCTTCACCTCTTCGAAGATCCGAATCGCCGGTGGCGGGTAGGCGAACGGATCCATCACGTAGTCCGGGTTCAGCTGCAGCAGCGCGAGAAAGTGCTTCTCGGCCCCCGGCACCTCGCCCAGGTTGAACGCCGAAACGCCCGCGTACTTGTGAAGCTCGACCCGCTGCACGTCGTTGAAGTTGGCGATCTCCATCGCGTTGCGCGCCCGGTTCAACGCATCGCGGTAGTTGCCGACGTTGAAGTTCTGGCGAACGATCTCGAGCTCGCGATCGGGGACGATCGCCTGCGCCAGCGCTGCCGACGCGAAGAGCCAGACAATCGCCGCCACGCCCCAACCCTTCATTGCGTCTTTGCCTTCCTTTCAATGACCAGCGCCTTGCCGGCGATGACGGGCACGGTGTCGCGTTGCAGCGGCTGCCCGCCGTGCGTCACCTCGTAGGTGACGAAGTGGCGTTGCTCTTTGCTGCCTTCAGGTGGCGACTCGATGCGGAACGCGTTCGCGCGCGCCTGGCCGACCGTGCGCTGTTCCGCGCCGATGCGAACCACCGCGTCGTCCGGAAATCCATCGAACGTGACCAGCGACGGCTTCAGCGGGGGATTCACCCACAGCTCGTTCGCGACGCCTTGCTGCGCGGTGAACTGGGTCGAACGCCCGGCCGGCTCGCAGTGCTCTTCGCAGGTGACGGTGAAGGTGTGCTTACCCACCGGAAGGTTGAGCTCGAACATCGTCAGCTGCTCGCGCGAACGGGGCGCTCCATCGACGGACAGGTAGCCGAAGGGCCGCACCTTCACCGTGACCTTGACCAGCTCGGGGCCCGGCGCGACCACCTTCTTTTCTTGCTTGCCCAGGCCCAGCGGCTTCGGCACTTCCGTTTTCAGCTCGATCTCCGGCACTGGCACGATCGCCAGCGGCTCGACCTTCACCGAAGGCGCCGGAGGAAAGACCGAGGCCGCCAACATCACATCGGTCGGGGAAGTGAGCAGCGCAGGCCGGAAGTCGTCGACCTGGCGGGCCACCGCAACCCCCTTCCACGCCCCCATCGCGACCACGAACACCGACCCCGCCGCGAACACGCCGCGCACCAGGCCCTTCTGCCGCTGCGCCCGCGCCTTCGTCGCCTTCAGCTGCGCGAGCAACGCCAGCGCCTGTGCATTTCCCGGGTCGAGGCCGAGCACGTGGTTCAGCGAAGCCAGGGCCTTGGCTGAACGCTTGTCGGCGATCAGCTGTTCGCTGCGCTTGAGCAGCGCCCCCGTCATGCGCGGCGTCAGCTCTTTGCGGTAGCCGCCCGGGTTCGAGAAGAAGCGCGGCAGCTCTTCGTGCACGCGCGTCAGGCCGAGGTCCGACAGGTAGGCCGCCAGCTTGTCCTTCAGCTTCCCGGCGTTCGTGAGGCGCTGGCTCGGCTGCCGCACCAGGCACATCGCGATGATGTCGGCGAGCTCGTCGCTGACCGTCGCTACCACCTGGCGGGGATCTTCGTAGTTGCAGTCGAGGATCCGCTTCAGCGTCGCGGTGGTGTTGGCAGCGGTGAAGGGCAGGCGGCCGGTCGCGAAGAGATACAGCATCGTGCCAAGGGAAAAGACGTCGGCCTCGGGGCCCGCCTCTTCGCCTTCGATGATCTCCGGAGCCATGTGCGCGGGCGACCCCACCAGGGCCCCCGTCATCGTCATCTTTTCGTCGCGATCCAGAATCTTTGCGATCCCGAAGTCCATCAGCTTCAAGACGCCGTCGTCGCGCAGCATCACGTTCTCGGGCTTCAGGTCACGGTGGATGACGCCGCTGTCGTGCGCGTGGCCGAGTGCCGATGCGATCTCGTGGACGACCATCGCCGCGACTTCCGGCGGTTCCAGCGTCTCTTCACTCAAGAACTGCCGCAGCGTCTTCCCGCGAATGTATTCGGTGACGATGTACGCGTCTTGATCGTCGAGGCTCGCGAAGTCGAACACCTCGAGAATGTTCGGGTGGTGAAGCCGTGCGACCGCTTTGGCTTCCCGCGCCAGCCGCTTCCGCGATTCTTCACGGCCGGCCAGATGCGGGTGCAGCACCTTCACCGCGACCTCGCGATCGAGCGCGGTGTCGAGGCCCTTGTAGACGACGGACATGCCGCCCTGGCCCAGCTGTTCCAGGATCCGGTACCGACCAATCTGGCGGCCGACCAGTGACATTTAGTCGCCGAAGCTCACGCCCATGCTCTTCGCGAAGGTCACCGTCTCGCCCGTGGGGTCGACGCGGCGTT
>JAYUXE010000169.1:0-2430 GCA_043753165.1 Archangiaceae bacterium
TTCCCGGGGATCGCATGACGGATCGCGCGACCTCGGAACAGCTCGAGCAGCTGCGGATGACGGCGGCGGACCTCTTCCGTCGCCTACCGGAAGTGCCGGTGTACCGGCGCCGCGACGACCCGTCGCGCGCCGTTGCCGCCGAACGTGCGGTCGAAGCGCGCGCCTTGCTCGATCGCACCGAAACGACCCGCGGGGCCGAGGCCTTGAGCGCTGCGCTGCGCGCCCATTTGCTCGTGCTCGAACTGCTCTCTGACGGCCGGGTCGAAGCCGCGGAAGGCGTGTGGCACGAAGCGATGGCGCTCGAACGTGTGGCCGTTTCGTCGCGCCGCCTGTGGTCGAGGTCGGACGAAGTCGCGACCCCCGTGTACGCGCGCGAAACGGGCAGCTCGCGCTTCGACCCGCGGCCCGAGACGGCGATCAAGGTGAAGCTCGCCTGCCCCAACGCGTCCTGCCACAAGGTCGTCGACTACGATTTCTCGGCCCGGCTCGCGACGCACCCGTTCGTCTGCCCGCAGTGCAAGCAGGGTTTCTTCGCGTACTTCGCCGAGCTGCATTCGCTGAACGTCGAGACGAAATCGAAGACGCAGCACCGCTATCGCTTCGAGGTGCGCGAGCTCAATGGCACGACGACGCGCGTGGAGTTCGATGACGCGAGCCCGGCGGTGATGGCCGCGGCGCGTGGAGACTTGATCGCGTTTCTCTACGCGCCGAAATCGCGGCTGCGCGGCGTGCTCGACCTCACCTCGAGCCGCGTGCTCTGGGTGAAGCCGACGGGGCCGTGCTTCCTCGCGACCGCGGCGTTCGGTGAAGACGCCGCCGAGCTCGAAGCCTTCCGCCACTTCCGCGACGAGGCGTTGATGCCGTACGCAGCGGGCCGCCTGTTCGTCCGCGCGTACTACGCCGCGGGGCCCACGCTCGCGGCGGTGGTCGTCGCCCGGCCGGCGCTGCATCGCCTCACGCGGGGCGTTCTTTGCGCCGTGCACCGGGTGCTCGAATGAACAAGGTTGGCAACTGGCTCAGCATGGCGCTCGTCTTCGCGTTGTTGGTCGGCGCGATCGTGATGGGCTTCGTCGAGAAGGACACCGCGTTTCCGAACGCCACGCCGGCCCCCGGGTTCGCGTTCGAACGCTTCGCGGGCGGCAAGGTCGACTCGGAAGATCTGAAGGGCAGGGTGGTGATGCTCGACTTCTGGGCGACGTGGTGTCCCCCGTGCGTCGAAGAGATGCCGATGCTCGTAAAGGTGGCGAAGGAATACGAAGCGAAGGGCGTCACCTTCGTCGCCGTCAGCCACGATGATCCTGAGACTGCGACCGCCGCGATCACGAAGTTCGTCGAAAGCCAGGTGCCCGACCTTCGCCCGTTCGCGGTCTACGGCTCGCCCGTCACCGGGGCGCGGTACAAGGTGAAGTCGCTGCCCACGCTGTTCGTCATCGGCCGCGACGGAAAGATCGCGAACTCGCTGTCGGGTGAGATTTCCGAACGTCGCCTGCGCAGCTGGCTCGACGACGCGCTGGCGAAGTAGGGCTACTTCTTGCCGTCGGCCGAGTCGGCTTCGATCAACCGGAAGTCGGTGCGGCGATTCTTCGCGCGGCCCAGCGGGGTGTCGTTGCTGCCAATGGGCCGATCGAACGAGAAGCCCTGGCTGCGAAGCCGTTTGCGATCGACGCCCTTGTTCACCAGGTAGTCCTCGACGGCCTTCGCGCGGCGGTTCGACAGGTCGAGGTTGTACGCGTGGCTGCCGCGGTTGTCGGTGTGGCCTTCGATCAGCACCGGGCCGACCTCGGGGTTCTGCAGCAGCACCTTCGCGACGTCGTCGAGGATCTTGTACGACTGCTTCTGGATCACCGCCTGGCCCGTCTCGTAGAGAATGTTGCCCTTGATCCGGATGCGATCGGACTCGAGGGTGACCTCTTCTTCCTGCGGCACGGGGCAGCCTTCCGTCTCGGGCGGGCCGGGATCATCGGGGCACTTGTCGACGTTGTCGGGAATCTGATCGCCATCGCGATCCGGGCAGCCGTCGTATTCCTGCGGGCCCGGCACGTCGACGCACGCGTCGATGCGATCCACCACGCCGTCACCGTCGGTGTCTTTGTCGGGCTCGGGGCAGCCGTCTTGATCCGCGTCGCCGTCTTTGTCTTCCGCGACGTCCGGGCACTTGTCGACCACGTCCGGAATGCCGTCGCCGTCGAGGTCGGGCTGGGCGATGTATTCGTACCGCAGCCCGCCCATCACGCGGAAGGCCTCACGCCCGTAGCCCGTCACCGTGCCCAGGCCACGGCCGAACGCCAGCTGCAGCGCCCAGTGATCCATGAACTTCGAGCGCGCGCCGACGAGCAATTCAAGCGGGGTCTTGTACGCATCGGCGTACTTGAACGTGAACGGCGCTTCGGCCGGCGTCGCGAAGTTCACTTCGCCAATCAACGTGTTCTC
>JAYUXE010000170.1:0-5833 GCA_043753165.1 Archangiaceae bacterium
AGCGCGGTGGCCGCGACGAGAAAGAACAGCCCGACGTTCATGTCCGTCACGCCCAGCCGGTAGCCGAACGGCAACACCACGAACGTGGTCACCGTCGCGATCAGCAGGAAGTACGGCGCGAGCCGAAACAGCACCCCGTCGGCAGACGACGCGATCAGGTCTTCCTTCATGATCAACTTCAGCGCATCGGCCACCCACTGCAGCAGCCCGAACGGACCCACGCGGTTCGGCCCGACCCGCGACTGCATGCGCGCCGCGACCCGGCGTTCCCAATACGACGTCAGCCCCGCGAACACGGCCGCGAAGCTCGTCATCGCCACCCCCGCCACCATCATCGCCACCACGTACGCCCACGGCGTCAGCACCCAGGTCGACGGATCCTGACCCGCCCGCACCACCAGCTGGTCGACCAGCTGCTTCACCGCGCGACCTTCAAGCCCACGAAGACCGCAGCGATCGACAGCGCCACCGACGCCGCCACATAGCCCGCGGCGACCCCGAGTTCGCGGCGCTCGATCAGCTGCACCGATTCCAGCGAGAACGCCGAGAAGGTCGTGAAGCCACCCAGCACGCCCACCGCGGCAAACACCCGCACGTCTTCCCGCGGCAGCCGGCCCATCAGCGCGCCCATCAACAGGCCTCCGACCACGTTCACCGCCAGCGTCCCCCACGGAAAGCTCAGGCCGTAACGGCACGCCAGCCCGCCGACGCCGTACCGCGCGACGGAGCCCAGGGCGCCTCCGACTGCGACGAGCAAGAGCCTCACCGGTCGATCTCCGGAGCGACCACGTCCAACGACGCGATCAACGCGATCAAGTCGGCGATCATCAGCCCCTGCGACAGCTCTTCGATGATGCCCATCGCCAGGAAGGAGCCCGTGCGTTCGCGAACCCGGTACGCGCGCTCGCCGCCATCGCTGACGACGTACCAGCCCATCTCGCCGCGCGCCGACTCGACCCGCACCATCACTTCCCCGGCTGGGGGCTTGATGCGCTTGGGCACCTTCGCCATCACCTCGCCCGGTGGCAACTTCGCCAGCGCCTGCCGCACGATCTTCAGCGACTCGCGGCACTCGAGCACGCGAACGTAGAAGCGGTCGTAGCAGTCACCGACTTTCGCTCCGCGCTTCGCACCGGCGTACGCGCGGCCAATCGGCACCTCGAAGTCGAAGTCGCGGTACGCGCCATACGGGTGTGCCTTGCGAAGATCGAAGTCGACGCCTGAGCCGCGCAGGTTCGGCCCCACCAGGCCGTAGTCGATCGCCATCTCGGCGCTGACCGTGGCCAGCCCGGCCAGGCGCTGCAGGTAGATCTCGTTGCTCGAGATCAAACGATCCCACTCGGCCAGCACCAGGTCGAAGTGCGTCAAGAATGCGCTGCAGCGATCCGCCCAGCCCGGCGGCAGGTCGTACGCGACGCCGCCGATGCGGTGGTAGTTGAACGTCAGCCGCGCGCCGCACAGCGCTTCGATGAGATCGTTGATCGCTTCCCGCTCGCGCAGCGCGTACGGGAAGGGGGTAATGGCCCCGACGTCCATCGCCATCGTCCCAATCGAGATCAGGTGCGAGCCGATGCGATTGAGCTCGCACGAAATCGCCCGAAGGTACTGCGCCCGCGGGGGCGCCTCGACCCCCATCAATTTCTCTACTGCCAGCGCCCACCCTTCGTTGGCGAACATCGCCGCGATGTAGTCGACGCGATCGGTGAACGGCATGTACCCCGTCCACGTCACGATCTCGCCGATCTTCTCCAGCGACCGGTGCAGGTAGCCGACCTCGGGCACCGCGCGCTGCATCACCTCGCCATCTGCGTGAACGATGAAGTTGATTACGCCGTGCGTCGACGGGTGCTGCGGGCCGACGTTGAGGATCATCTCGTCTTGCGCGCCGGCGCCGAACTTCCGCGTGATGAGCAGCTGATCGAGCGCCATTTATTCCGCCGCCTTCACCGCGCTGTCCATCACCGCGCGCACCTTGCGATCGAGCTCGAGGTACTGATCCAGCGGGTTGTCGCGCTCGTTGCTGATCTCGCGGTACCCGCCCGCCTCGACGTAGTCCTTTCGCAGCGGGTGACCCACCCAGTCGTCGGGCAGCAACACGCGCCGCAGGTCGGGGTGGTTCTCGAACACGATGCCGAACATGTCGAAGGCCTCGCGTTCCATCCACTCGGCCGCGCGCCACACCTTCGCAAGGCTCGCCACGGTGGCACCGATGCGCGGCAGCTCGACCTTTGCCGCCAACATCGTGCGGTGGCCGTAGCCGTAGAAGTGCGCGACCAGCTTCAGCTTCCCTTCCTTCGGGTGGTCCGTCGCCGTCAGGTCTTGCAGGAAGTCGAAGCCCAGGCCGGCCTTCAGGTGCTGGCAGACCGCGAGCCACGCCTCGGGCCGCACAGTGAAGTGCGGATCTTTCGATTCGGTGACGAGCCCACCGACTGCGTCGCCAAACTTTTCGACCAGGCCTGAGTGGCTCACTTCGCCGCCCGCCGCGCCTTCAAGGTGTCGCGCTTCACCAGCTCTTGAATGCGCAGGAAGCCTTCCGTCAACGCCTCGGGCCGCGGCGGGCAGCCCGGCACGTAGACGTCGACGGGGATCATCTTGTCGACGCCCTTCGCCACCGAATACGCCAGCTGAAACAGGCCGCCGCAGTTCGCGCACGAGCCCATCGAGATCACCCATTTCGGGTCCGCCATCTGCTGGTAGAGCAGCTGGCAGCGCAGCGCCATTTTGTACGTCAGCGTGCCGGCCACGATCATCAGGTCCGACTGCCGCGGCGTCGCGCGAAACACCGAGCCGAAGCGATCGAGGTCCGACCGCGGGCCGCCCGTCTGCATCAGCTCGATGCCGCAGCACGCGAGGCCGAAGAGCAGGTAGTGCAAAGAGCTCGCGCGGCTCCAGTTGACCAGCTGATCGATCATCTTCGAGTCGAGCGTGACCATCGCCGCGCCCTGCCCCGGGTCGTGCGCGTAGCCCTTGTTCACGGCGCTTCTCCCCTCACCCAGTCGAGATCCTTGCGCGACCAGACCCAGACGAGCCCGCCGGTGAGAATCGCGAGGAAGAGCACCAGCGAGATCAAGGCCATCGACCCCTGCCCGCCGTAGACCCACTTCCGGAACACCATCGCCACCGGCAGCGTCAGCGCGATCTCGACCTCGAAGACCACGAAGATCAGGGCGATCACGTAGAAGCGCGGGTTGAAGTTGAACCACCCGGTGCCAATCGGCTTCTCGCCGCACTCGTAGACGAGATCTTTCTCGGGCGAGGGCACGGTGGGGCGCAGGAAGCGGCCGACGGTCAGGTTGACCACCCCGAACCCGATCGCCGCGGCCGCAAAAGCCAGCACCAACGCGAAGTCGAATTGCACGGGCAGCTACGTCGGTCACCCCCTGCGATCTGTCAAGCGCCGACCGCCCATTTGCTTTGACGCTTCGGCCGACGATCCCTATGGTGCCCCTCGATGGACACACCCCTGACTCCGTACCTGCCCGTCGCCGTCGTTCTTTTCGCTTCCGGCGCGCTCGCCTTCATTATTCCGCAGCTGTCGACCCGCCTCGGGCCCCGCAGCAGCAACCCGATCAAAGACGCCGCCTTCGAGTGCGGCAGCCCCGTCATCGGCTCGGCCCGCCAGCGCTTCGCGGTGAAGTTCTACGTCGTCGCCCTGCTCTTCATCGTGTTCGACGTGGAAGCGGTGTTCCTCTACCCGTGGGCGGTCAACTTCCGCGCGCTCGGCTGGTTCGGCTACGCGACGATGGCGATCTTCGCCAGCACGCTCGTGATGGGCCTCATCTACGTCTGGAAAAAAGGCGCACTGGAGTGGGAGAGCTGACATGGCTGAGCTCGACGTCGCGCCTGCATTCACCACCCGTCGCGATGATGCGATGGGGTTCTTCGAAAAGATGGTCAGCAAAGGGCTGGGCTGGGCGCGCAAGTACTCGCTCTTCACCTACCCGTTCGCCACCGCCTGTTGCGGCATGGAATACATGTCCGTCGCGGCCAGCCGGTACGACATCGCGCGCTTCGGCGCCGAGTTTCCGCGCTTCTCGCCTCGCCAGGCCGACCTGCTGATGGTCGTCGGCACGATCAACATGAAGCAGGCGCCCATCTTGAAGCGCGTATACGACCAGATGGCCGAGCCCAAGTGGGTGGTCGCGTTCGGCGTCTGCGCGTCGTCGGGCGGCTTCTACGACAACTACGCCGTGCTCCAGGGCATCGACCGCATCATCCCCGTCGACGTCTACATTCCCGGCTGCCCGCCGCGCCCCGAACAGGTCCTCGACGGTCTCATGCTGCTGCAGGACAAGATCGGCAACGAACGCCACTCCCTGGGCAACAAGCAGAAGCTGCCGATGCGCCCGGGTCAGCGCGAGCTGATGAACCTCGAGCAGAAGTAGTCAGCCAAACAGGCGCGTCGGGCTGGGCAACAGCACCATCACCAGTCCGACCACCACCAGCCCACCGCCGACCAGCATCGCGTCGTCCACGCGCCCGAGCCTACCAGCGGTGGTACGCCGGGTGCCCTTCCTTCACCGCGACGAAAGTCCCGCGGCAGGTCGCGCGGACCTTGCCCTGTGATTCCAGCGTCCCTTCGACCGTCGCGCGATCTGCCGTCGACTCGACCACCTTCGCGCTCAACGTCACCGGGCCATCGGTCGGGCACGGCCGCTTGAGCACGATCGCGTAGTCCGCCGTCACCGTGCACGGCGGGCTGTCGACGCCCGTCTTGACCATGAGGTGGTGCGTCGCCGCCCAGTTCAAGTGGCAGTCGAGCAGCGCGCCGATGATGCCGCCGTTCAACACACCCGGAAACGCCTCGTGGTGCTTCTCGGGCGTCCAGCTCGCAACGTACGTCTCGCCCTCGGCGAAGCTGCGAATGCGCAGCCCCTTCTCATTCGCCGGCCCGCAACCGAAGCAGGCGTTGTGCGGCGCGTACGTCTCTTGAAGGCTCTTGATCGTCATCGCTTGTCCTTGTGGGCATCGAGGTACGCGGCCAGCGCCTCGCAGTTTCCATCACACGTCTCTTTCATCGACCCGTCGGCCCGCGGGCTTCGCACCAGCCAGTGTTGCCCGTCGAACGCGCCGAAGTCTTTTTCCTTCATCACGCCGTCATGCGCGGCCGGCGACATCTCGACCACGCCGTCACTTCGCACCAGGTACGCCTCGAACGTTCGCGGAGCCGCCGATGCATGCGCCGCATCGAACGCCACCGGGCTTGCGTGCGTGTACCCCGTCTCGGCGTACAGCAGCCGCGGCGCTTCCTCCTGGCCATCGAGCAGGCCGGCCAGCGATTCGCCGTCGATTCCTTCCATCGCGGCCACGCGCATCAGCTCGAGAATGGTGGGCGCGAGATCCGTCAACCGAACCAGCGCCTGCACCCGTTCGACCTTTCGCGCGTGGGGCGGCTTCAGCAGCAACACGATGTGGTTCTCTTCTTCTCGAAGCCGCGCGCCATGCACCGGCGTGGCGCCGCCCAGCGCTTCGAAGTCCGGGTGAAAGCTCTCGCCGTGATCCGAGAAGACGATGATCGTCGCCTCGTCGTACCGCCCCGCATCCTTCAGCGCCTTCAGCAGCACGCCCACCTGCGCGTCCGCCTGCGCCAGCAGCTCGTCGTACAGGCTTTCTGAATCCGCCCGCGACCAGGCCGCCCCGCCGCCCGGGTGCTCACCGCCCGCGATCGGCGTGAACTGCATGCGCAGCTTCCTTTCCAGCGCTGCGTCCGGCCTCACGAACTTCCGGTAGAACGGCCACGTCGGATCTCCGGGGAAGTGCGCCGCCGTCGCATGCCACGCGAAGAACGCCGGCCCTTCGCCCGCGACGTCGACCAGCCGCCGCGCCAACCGCT
>JAYUXE010000171.1:0-2427 GCA_043753165.1 Archangiaceae bacterium
TGCCTGGCCTGTGGAGCAACCCCAGGTCCGCCATTCCCCTGCGCCTTCGCGCGCTGCTCGACTGGGGTGAAGACCCGCGCTTCGGGCGCGCGCTGCTCACGATGCTCGACACGCCGCCCGTCACCTCGAGCAGCAACTTCTCGATGTGGACCCTGCTGTTTGGCGCGTTGCCACGCTGCATCGTTGACCACGCCGCGTGGATGAAGCTTGGCAAGGCAGGGTGGGTCGAGCACCGCACGGCGCTGCTCGACGGCCTGCTGGACGGGACTCTGGCCGACGCGGAAGAGAAGCTGGCGGCGATGACGCGGTGGTCGGCGGATCCACGGGTGGCGCCGAAGATGATGGCCCTGGTCGGCAGCAACCAGCTTGGGGCGCGCCCGGTGCTGTGGCGATGGGTCTACGAGCTGTTGGTGCTGCACGCGGATCCACGCGCGCACGCCGAGTGGGCCGGAAAAAGCGGCGATGGAGAAGCTGCGTGCTCCGCTCGACGTGACGCCGAAGGCAGGCTCTGCCAGCGAGGCGGCGCTGGTGAAAGCGATTGCCGACGACTTCGATTCGAACGCGCCGAGGCTCGTCTACGCCGACTTTCTTTCCGAGCGTGGCGACTCGCGCGGCGAGTACCTGGCGCTCGCGCTGGGCGGACACAAGACGAAGGCGGCCAGGCATTTCAAGGAGCACGCAGCGACGATTCTGGGTCCGCTGTTTCCGTTGAAGTCCAAACCGCTGGAGATGGAACGGGGTCTGCTGCACACGTTCATGGCGAAGAACGACAAGGTCTCGTTCGCTGAAGGTCCGGCGCTCGACCACCTGCTGTCCGATTTGCGCTGGGCGACGATTCACACGCTCGACCTGTGGCCCTACGGAAGCGAGAACGGCGCACTCGAGAAGGTGCTCGCCCGCGCGCCGCTGTGGTCGCTGCGGGTGCTGAAGGCGCGCAGCGAAGACGACTTCTTCACCGTGACGGGCCGCGAGTTTCCGTGGCGGATTCAGCGCATCGCGCTCGCGCTGTATGAGGCGTTCGATGCGACGCGCTGGGCGCAGGGCGATGCGCGGAACGTGACGGAGCTGGAAGAGCTCGAGGTTCCGACGTCGGCGCTTCCGGGCCCTGCATTTTTCGAATCGGCGCTGCTGAAGCAGCTGAAGGTGCTGCGTATGGGCAGCGAGAACTTTGGCGGCGCGCACGACCTCGCGGGCTGGATTCTCGGGCTCCGTGGCCTGGGCGCGCTTCAGGTTGACCTTCGCTGCGCGTCGATTGGTTTCACGTGGAAGAACCGCGACGTCGTGTTCACCGTCGATGAGCGCGCACGGCCGGAAGACGCCGGGTTCTTGTCCAACCTCGACGGGCTCGGGCGCCTCACGAAGCAGGACGTCGGTCGTGTCACCATCGACTCGAAGGCGTCCGCGGAAGCGCACGCGCGCGTCGACGCTGCCACGAAGCACCTGCGTTAGTGCCGTAGGCGGCCGGGTCAGTTGCTGCGGCGTCGCCGCATCGCGATCGCCAGAATCAGCGCCGCGAACCCGCCCACCGGCATCGCCGAACAACCCGCGCCCGGGTCTTCACCGCTGATCAACCCACCGCTCGAGCCGCCCGTGCCCGACGCGACCCCACCACCCGTGCCGCCGGCGTCCGCGACCGCAGTTCCGCCGCCCGTGCCCTCGCCGCCGCCTTTCCCCCCTGCGCCACCCCCCGTGCCTGCGTCGGCCGGCACGTTGCCCCCGCCGGCTCCACCGGTGCCGCCCGAGCCGCCGCCACTGCCACCGCCCACGCCTGCTCCGCCGCCGGCTCCAGCGCTGCCACCGCCCGCGCCGCTGCCGGCGTCAGGAGCGACGATGCGGATGTCTGCACACGAGAAATACCGCGAGCCGTTGGGAGGATTCGCCGGAGGACACGCGCCGCCGTCGAAGCCGGCAATCATGTACTGAATCTGCTGCAGCGTGCAGTTCTGACAGGTGACGCCCGCGGGCAGCTGCAGCGTCGTCGTGTATTGCCGGGGTGTGCCCCCGTTCGTCGAGTGCGGCACCATCTTGAGGAACGTGAAGTTCATGTCGTTCTGCTGTGAGAGCGCGAACGCGAAGCAGCCGGCGTGGTTCACCGTTTCTTCGAAGGCGACGTTCACGGTCTGGCCCTGGGTGTAGACGGTGTTGTTCGTGGTGCGCGGAACGTTGCCGCACGGGCCATTCGGGTCTTTGAGCAGGTCGCTGTCGTTGCGCGGCGCCGGCGTCTTGAGACGCGCGTGAGAGAAAGCGGCAGTGGCAGTCAGCAGCGTGCAGAGGCTCATCAATCGGAACATGGCGCGCAGTGTACCGACAGCGCCCACCGTTCGCGCCTGTGCACGCGAGTTCACACCGTCTCGAAAACCAGCCGGCCCAGAAACCCAAGGTCTCTCAACGCATACAGCCGCTGAGGCGCCTCAGCCAGCGGCACCC
>JAYUXE010000172.1:0-2426 GCA_043753165.1 Archangiaceae bacterium
CTCTGCCCGCTGATGGGCGGGTCCTCGACGCCGACGACGGTCAAGCTGTCGCTGGTGCTCGCGCTGGCCGGCTTCCTTCACTTCTCGGCCGGGGTGGGCGAAGGCCTGGTGGTGGCCGATGTGCTGACGTTCGCGGTGTTGACGGGCAAGGAAATCACGCTGGGCGTGGTGCTCGGGCTGGTGTCGGCGCTGCCTTTCGACGCCGCGCGCATCGGCGGCCGCTTCATCGACTTGTTCCGGGGGAGCTCGGCCGAAGCAGCGCTGCCGTGGGCGAACGCGAAGGAATCGGCGACGGGCGACGTGCTGTACCAGCTGCTGGTCGCGATGGCGGCTGCGGGCGTTGCGATGCCCATCGTCCTCGGCGCCCTCTTCAAGAGCTTCGCCATCGTGGGCATCGGCGCGTACGTGGCCAGCGAGTCGGCGGTGATGCAGGTGGCGGCGCTGGTCGGCACCACCTTCGCGGTGGGGTTGGCGATTGGGGCACCGGTGGCGGGCGCGTCGTTGGCGGTCGACTGCGTGCTCGGCCTCATCTCGCGCGGCTCGCCTTCGATGAATCTGCAGGACACCGGCGCACCGATGCGAATCCTCGCGGGCGGAGCGGTGGCGTGGCTCGCGATCGGGGTTGTGATGGAACGTCTGCTGGCTTTGGTGGTCGACTCGGACGCGGCGATGCAGTCCGTTCTCTTTCTGGCGCGATGAGCGAGAAGACCGAACAACCGACAGCGAAGAAGCTGCGCGATGCGCGCAAGCAGGGGCAGCTGCCTCGAAGCAGGTTGTTGTCCTCGGCCGCAGCAACGGCGGGAGGACTCTTCGGCTTCCTGCTCTTTGCCGACAGCAGCGCCGCACGGTTGAAGGCGTGGACGACGCAGATCTTTACCGACCCGACGAACAATCCCTCGGCCGCCATTTATGAGGCCCTGACGATTCTGGCGATCGCGACGGCGCCTGCCCTGGTCGGTGCGTTCCTGGGAGCGCTGCTCGTCTCACTCGGCACTGCGGGTCTGCAGTTCAACCCCGACCAGGTGGCGCCGAAGCTCGAGCGCGTGGACCCGATTGCGGGGTTCAAGAAGCTCTTCAGCCCTCGACAGGCGGTCGAAGTCGGCAAGGGTCTGCTGGTGGCAGCAATCATGGCGTGGCTGGTGTGGACGGCGGTCGAAGACGGTGCGGGCACCGCGTTGAGGGCGGTGACCGTCGATGGGGTCTCGGCGTTCTCGGCCCTGCTGGCGGTGCTCATCCCCACCTTGAAGCGTGGCCTGGTCGTGCTGCTGTTGCTCGGCCTGGGTGACTACGCGCTCGCGCGGCGGAAGCACGTTCGCGACTTGATGATGACGAAAGAGGAAACCAAACAGGAGCACAAGCAGAGCGAAGGAGACCCGCACCAGAAGGCGAAGCGGAAGGCGATTGGGCGGCAGCTGGCGATGGGGGGCGCGGCACGTGGGGTGCAAAAAGCCTCGGCCGTGGTCGTGAACCCAACCCATATCGCCGTTGCGCTCAGGTACGACGAAGCCGAGTGCGACGCGCCCTACATCGTGGCCAAAGGCCAGGAAGAGGACGCCTTGAAGCTCAAACAAGAAGCCAAAGACCTTGGAATCCCAGTGGTTAGAGACATTTCGCTCGCCCGAAGCCTGGTGCAGTTCGATGTGGGTGAAGAGGTGCCTGAAGAGCTCTACCAGGCGGCGGCGGCGATTCTGAAGGTCGCGATGGAGAAGAAAGACAGTCCCGGGGAGGAGACGTGATGAAGACCTTCACGGACGGGATCGCGTGGGTGTTGGCGCGTGCAAAGCAGTCATCGGACGTGGTGCTCGCGGTGGTGATGGCGGCAATCGTTGGCGCGATGATCGTGCCCCTGCCGTCCTGGCTGCTGGACCTCGGCATCGCGATCAACCTCGCCGCCGCGTTGTCGTTGCTCGTGGCCGCGCTGTACGCGAAGGACGCGCTCAAGGTCGCCGCCTTTCCCACCCTGCTGCTGCTGACCACGCTGTTCCGCCTCGCAATGAACGTGTCGTCGACGCGGCTCGCGCTGTCTGAAGGGCACGCGGGTGAGATCATCGAAGCGTTCGGCGAGTTCGTGGTGCGCGGCGACTACGTGGTCGGCGCGGTCATCTTCGCGATCCTCACGCTGGTGCAGTTTCTCGTCGTGACGAAAGGCGCCGAACGCGTCGCCGAAGTTTCGGCCCGCTTCACCCTCGACGCGATGCCGGGCAAGCAGATGTCGATCGACGCCGACCTGCGCGCAGGAGCCATCACGCAGGATCAGGCGCGCGCCCGCCGCCGCCACCTCGAGCGGGAATCACAGATGTTCGGTTCGATGGACGGCGCGATGAAGTTCATCAAGGGCGACGTGATCGCCGGCCTGATCATCGTCGTCATCAACATGATCGGCGGCGTCGCGATCGGCACGATTCAAAACGGGATGACGATGGCCG
>JAYUXE010000173.1:0-12667 GCA_043753165.1 Archangiaceae bacterium
CGCCATCGGCATCCGTCTTCACCAGCATCTTGCCGCGCAGCGTCTCGCCGACTTCGACGGCCGCACCTGCGACCGGCACATCTGAGCTCTTTTCGACGACGCGCAGCCGAACCGCCTGGGTCGTCTCTTTGCCGATGAACTCGCCGTAGCGGGGCCGCAGCGCGCAGCCCGCCAGCGTGACGATCGCGGCAAAGAGCACGAGGGCGCGCATCAGAGCTTCGCGCCCGGGGTCTTCTGGAAGATGGCGTTGAACTCGGTGATGGCCTTGTTCAGCTCGCTCTTGATGTCGGCGGTGAGCTCTTTCTTTTCCATGATGCTCTTCTCGAGCGTCGGGAACTTCGCGTCGCAGAACGCGAGGAACTCTTTCGAGTACCGCACGACGTCGGTCACCGGCACTTCGCGCAGCCAGCCACGCTTGCTCGGGTCATCGCGGTTGGTGCCCGTGTAAATCTGCATCACCTGCTTGCCGACCGACATGGGCTCGTACTGGCCCTGCTTGATGAGCTCGGTGAGGCGGGCGCCGCGCGAGAGAATGTCCTGGGTCGCCTTGTCGAGGTCCGAGCCGAATTGCGCGAACGCGGCGAGCTCGCGGTACTGCGCCATCTCGAGCTTCATCGAGCCGGCGACCTGCTTCATCGCCTTGATTTGAGCGGCCGAGCCGACGCGCGACACCGACAGGCCGACGTTGATCGCGGGACGAACGCCCGAGTTGAACAAGTCGGTTTCGAGGAAAATCTGCCCGTCGGTAATCGAAATCACGTTCGTCGGGATGTACGCCGACACGTCGCCGGCCTGCGTCTCGATGATGGGCAACGCGGTGAGGCTGCCTGCGCCCTGGTCGTCCGACAGCTTCGCGGCGCGCTCGAGCAGGCGGCTGTGAATGAAGAAAACGTCGCCCGGGTACGCTTCACGGCCCGGCGGGCGGCGCAGCAGCAGCGACAGCTGGCGGTACGCGACGGCCTGCTTCGAGAGGTCGTCGTAGATGATGAGCGCGTGCATCTTGTTGTCGCGGAAGTACTCCGCCATCGTCACGCCGGTGTACGGCGCGAAGAACTGCATCGGCGCCGAGTCCGAGGCGCTCGCGGCGACGACAATCGTGTACTCCATCGCGTTGTGGCGGGTGAGCTTGTCGACGACCTGCGCGACGGTCGACTGCTTCTGACCGATGGCGACGTAGACGCAGAACACGTTCTGGCCGCGCTGGTTGATGATTGCGTCGATCGCGACGGCCGTCTTGCCCGTCTGGCGGTCACCGATGATGAGCTCGCGCTGACCCCGGCCAATCGGGACGAGCGCGTCGAGCGCCTTGATGCCCGTCTGCATCGGCTCGTGCACCGACTTGCGCTTCACGATGCCGGGCGCCTTCACTTCGAGGCGCTTCATCTCGGCGCCGACAATCGGGCCCTTGCCGTCGATGGGAGCACCGAGCGCGTCGACCACGCGGCCCAGCAGCGCCTTGCCGACCGGGACGGACGCAATCTGCTGCGTGCGCTTGACGGTGTCGCCTTCGCGAATCGAGACGAAGTCACCCATGATCGCGACGCCGACGTTGTCTTCCTCGAGGTTGAGGACGAGGCCGCGGGTGCCGTTGGCGAACTCGACGAGCTCACCCGACTGGGCGCCTTCGAGGCCGTAGACGCGGGCGATGCCGTCGCCGACCGACAGCACGGTGCCGGTCTCGGCGATGGTGACCTTCTTGCCGTAGTCCTGAATCTGTTCGCGGATGATGCGGCTGATTTCGTCGGCGCGGATTTGCATGGTTTTCCGTGGTGAAAGTGCCGCGCTCCTACCACGGGGATTTTGCACCGCGTAACGCTTTTCGCTTCTGGCGGCCGTTAGGGCGCGAGCCGCTGAACCCACCCCTCGGCCGCCGGAAACGTCAGTGCGTCCGGGGGGATGGGGCCGTCATGCGCCGCGCTCCACACCGTCACGTGCAGGGCGGTTCCGTCGTCCAGCGTGTGGTGCTCGTCGTCCTCGGACGCGGGGGGGTCCTTCAGTGCCGATTCCGCCGGCTCGATGAACAACACCAGCCACCGCAGCTTCGACGGCGCGTCGGGAATCCCGAGGTAGTTGATGTACAGCCCCTGCTCGCGTTTGGACCAGGTGAGCCCGCCCGCCCCGAAGGCCGCGGGCCAGAGTTTCGTGCTCGCGCGCACGGTCTCTACCGCACGAAGCCCCGCACGAATCGCCGCGTACGTCTCACGCTCGAGCCTCGGGAGCTCGGACGCGCGCGCCTGGTACGTCAAGAGCTCGGTGGCGGGAAGAGGGGCAGACCGGCGCCGGTACGACGCGAACGCCACGGCGGTGAGCAGGACGACGAGACCGACGACGCTCAGGACTTTCGAGCGGGGCACGGGCTTTCTAAGCCAACAGCCTCTCGGCCGCGCGGATGCCCCACCACGCGCCGGCGCCGACGGAAAGAATGCCGACCGCGAGCAACAGGGCCGCCATCACCCGCGGCGCGCGCTGCAGGCGGGCGAGGGGAAACCCACAGAGCGCGCTGAGCATCGCCATCCCGACGACGCTGCCGGCCCCGAACATCGCGATGTACGTGAGCCGCGCGCCAACACTGGGAAGCTCGGCCAGCACCAGGGCCGTCAACGCGCCGCTGCCGGCAAGGCCGTGAATGAGCCCGACCACCAGCGGCCGCGTCGCCAGCGTCCAACGGCTGACGTGCACGTGCGGCACTTCGGCGGCGTGGCTGTGCGCGACCTCGCCGTGCGTGTGTCGGGTGATTTCCCCGGTTCGCCCTTCCCGCACCGCCTTCAGGATGGCGCGAACGCCCAGGCCCACAATCATCACGCCCACGCAGAGCTCGAGCGCATCGGCCACGTTCTCGGGCATCTGTGTTTCGATCGCCGCCAGCGTTCCCCCGACGAGCAGCAGCGACACCGTGTGGCCCAGGCCCCAGAGCGCCCCCAGGAAAAGCCCGCCCTTCACCGACCGTTCTTCGGCAGCCAGCGTCGACACCGCGGCGAGGTGGTCGGGCTCGAAGGCATGGCGAATGCCGAGCAGGACTCCGAACATCGCAGCGAGAAGAGGGGCGACCACGGCGAACCGCTTAGGCGGGCTGACGGGCGAACGCAACCCGGGCGGCCCACTGCTGCGCGGTGAGCTCGTTGGCGTGCATCGCATCGAGGACGACGGCGGCGAGCGTGTCGGCCTTGCGGCGGAAGTAGCCATCGCCGCCTTCTTCACGGGCCGAAATCTCGGTCTTGGCGAGCCCGGGGACAATCTGCTGCGATTGCAGCGGCGGCTTCATCGGCAACAACCTTCCCGGCTGCGCCTTGAAGAAATCCCCCAGCAGCTTCACCGCCGCCGGCTCGTCGCGCGCGGCAACGTCCATCACCAGGTTGTCCGTCCGCTCGAAGTCGCGCGGCTCGTTGCCGACCAACAACGCGAACCTCAACCCATCGGCACTGCGCGCTGACAGCGTCGCGACCAGCAGCGCCGCGGCCTCCAGCGACGCGCCGATGAAGAGCTTGCTCACCCGTTCACCTGCGGCGGGGGCGCCATGGTTACCGAGCAGCGTGAAGCGATGCGGGGTCAGGTTCTCTCGCGCGCGCGGCACCCGAACGCTGACCTTCTCGCCCGGGCGCGCGGCGGGCGGCGAGTACTGGCCGGGCTCGTCGAGAAAGAGACTCAAGCGCCCGTCAGAGACGAAGGCCCAGGCGCCGCGGCGGCCGGTCACTCCGTCGGAATCGCCGACACGCACGAGCGTGTAGCCGGGCTCCCAACCTGCCGCGCCCCGGGTCAGCGACTGCAGGTGCGCGACCCAACCGGAATCCCCCGACGCCCTGCCCCCTCGCGGAGCGGCCCCCGGCCGGCGGCTCAGCCAGCGAGACATCATCCACGACGACAACGCCGCGTGCGCGTGCTCGGGCCGGTGCGACGTGCCTTCGAGCGTGAGCACCGACTTCGTCAGCGCGACGCGCGGCTCGAGCTCTTTGAACGCTTCGACCAGAGTCATGGCGCGCCCCACAGCACGGCGGGCCAGCTCTGAGGGGAAGCGAGCATGTCGAGTGCCTGCTGCGCGAGGCCGCGGGCGCGCGTGTCGAGCACCTGTTCGTAGTGCGAGATGCCGTAGACGGCGATGAGCAGCGCGGTCGCGACCCAGCGAACGACGCGGTTCTGAAACTCACCGGTGAGGGCGAAAGATTCCCCACGGGCTTCGGCGTACGCGGCGAGCAGCGCGCGGCAGTAGCTCGACAGCTCGACGCGGGTGATGACCTCGCTCTTGTGCTCGGGCGCCAGGTAAGCGCTGACGTAGTCGGCGAACAGGCTGCCCAGGTCGCGCGCGGGGTCGCCCCAGAACGAGAGCTCCCAGTCGAGGTAGAAGACGGGCGCGTTGCGGTCTTTGCCGACCCTCAGCAAATTGGCCTGGCGCAAATCGCCGTGCAGCAAGCACGCCTCGCTCTCTTTCGCCTGCTGCTCGCTCAACGCCTGAAGTCCCGCCATCGCCGGCGCATCGGCCTGCACCTGAGAGAAGAGCTCGACGCCGACGCCCGAGAGCCGCGCGTAGAAATCGGGCCGCATGCGCAGGAAGCATTCGAGCAAATCGGACTCGTCGCGAAACGCATCGGCCAGCGCGAACCGGCCGGGCGCATCGTGACTCGACTTGTGCAGGTACCCGAGCGCGCGGCCGACCTGGCGGGCGACAGAGCGTGGGTAGTCGCCGCTGCGGCGATGAAAGTGGTGAAGCGTCTCGCCGCCCTGCAGCCAGTTGAGCGCAAGCAGGCCGTTGGCGGGGTCGAACGCGTAAATGCCCGGAAGCAGCAGCGGCGCGTCGGGCTCTTTCGCCAGCGGCGCGACGCGTTCGAGAATCGACCCTTCGCGCAGGACGCCGACGTTGCCCGGCCCGTCGGCGACTTTGACGAGGACACGGCGGCGGCCGTTGCGGCAGACGACCGTGCGGTTCTTGCTGGGCGGCGGAGCGGCAACCGAGTCGTCTCGCACCAGCCCGAGGGCACCCAGGCGCGCATCGAGCTCTGCTTCGGTGAGGGGCGCGCGCACGGCGCGGCACCTTAGTTAGAACGAAGGGCGCTTCAAGTCCTGTTCGGGCTCGAGGAACCCGAAGTCGTTCTCTTTCGTCGGCTCGATGGCGGGCGTCGCAGCCGACGAGTCGGTGGCGACGGCTTCGACCTTCGCGGCCTTTTTCCTGGCGGCGGGCCTCTTCGCGCGCGGGGTGAGCGCGGTGAGCTCGTCTTCCTCGGACGCGACGCTCGAGACCTTTGCGGCTTGTTCCTGGCCGGCCTGCTGCTGCGCCGAGGCGGGCATCGGCAGCTCGACGGCGCTGCTGCTGTTGCTCGCGAGGCGGATGGCGACGCCACCGAGCACCAGCACGAGCGCAGCCATCACGGCGGCTACCATCAACGGCACCTTGCGGCTGGGGCGAACGAGCGCGGCGGCTTCGTCGGGCGAGAGCAGCGCAGCCCCGGCGTCCGACAGCTCTTGCGACACCGAGACGTTGTCGGTGAGAGCGACCGAGGCCTTGCTCTCTTCGATGACGGCCGCGATGGCGGCGTCGACCTTGATTTCAGGCGACGGCTGGGTGGTCGGGATGTACGCCATCGGCGCAGTCGGAAGCGGCGCGGGAACCGGCATCACAATCGCCGCCATCTCGGGCTCGGTGCGGGGCGCCGACGCAGGGGGCGTGAAGAGCTCGGCGACTTCGCGCGCAGTGGGCCGCGACTTCGGGTCGGGCGACACCATGCGTTCGAGCATCGCGCGCAGCGGCTCGGCCAGCGACTTCGGAACCTGAGGCAGCCAGGCGCCGGTGGCAATCGTGTGGATGACGCCCAGCGTGGTGTCGGACTCGGGCAACGACGCCCCGCCCGCGATGCAGACGACCGCGCCCAGCGAGTAGACGTCAGACTCTGCCGACGGCTTCGCGCCGCGCGCGCGTTCAGGCGAAAGGAAGGGAGCGTTCTTCACCAGCTGGTGCATCAGCCGGTCTTCCCCGCGGCGGTCGGTGATGCGGTTGGCAATCACCAGGGGCATGTCCCAGAGGTACGCCTTTTCCTTCGCGAGCAAGACGCTGTCGGCCGACATCTCGCCGTGGAAGGTGTCCTGGCCGTGAATGGTCGCGAGCGCCTCTGCAATCTGCGCGGCGATGTTTACCAGCGCGTCGGCCGGCAGTGCGTCGTGCAGCTGGGTGGCCAGCAGGTTGCCGTCGGGAAAATCCATCGCCACGAACGCCGAGGCGCCGACCTGGCCAATCTGGCGAATGCGGGGAAGCGTGTGGTGCTCGGGCAGCTGCTCGCACGCCTGCACTGCCGCCGAGCCATTGGCCTCGAGCGGAAGCCAGCGAACGGCCATTCTCATGCCCGACTCGAGGTCCTCGGCGCAGTCCAGCCGGCCAATTCCCTCACAACGCAGCGGTGCGCGAATCTTGAAGCGCGGATCCAGCTCCATGTGCGGACATCCTTGCCCCTCAATTTCCCACCCAACCGTTTACTGCCCTTCCACCACCGTCCCGAGGGAGCCCGCGAATACCACTTTTCCACCCACCTGCCCACCCCCCACCAGATTTCCCGAGGTTGCGGTGAAAACCGTGGTCCAGGCGCCGCCGTCGAAGCGGACGACGCTCTTGTTGGCCGAGATGGCGTAGACATCGCTGGGCCCGTTGACGGCGAGGCGCGAGAGCCGGCTCTGCGAGGCGAGCTGCTGCCAGGTCGGGGTCGCTGCTGCCAGGTCCAGTTTGTAGAAGGCGTTGTCACCCGCGACGTAGAGGACGTTGTTCGAGACCTTGCAGCTGGTGAGGTCGACCGCGGCGTTGGGGAAGGGGATGGCGATGGGCACCCACGCGCCAGCGGCGAGGCGAAGAATGGTGCCACCCTGGCCGCAGGCGACCGCGCTGGTCGCGCTGAGGCACTCGACGGCGAGCAGATTTTTGGTCGTGCCCGAGGCCATCGTCGTCGAAGTCGCCGTCGTCGTGTTGATCGACCGAATCACGCCGGCGTTGCCGACCGCCCAGGCGTCTGTGTCGCTGACGCGGCAGATGCCGTTGAAGTCCTGCGTGGTGTTCGAGGGGATGACGGTGTTGGTCGGGTTCAGCGCGCCGAAGACGAAGCGCGAGAGCCTCCCGGCCTTCGCCGCCACGAGCACGCCGGTGCCTGCGTTCGCAGCGATGTCGGTGATGTTGACCAGCGGCCCGCGGCGGAACTGCCAGGTCGCCGAGGCGGGCGCGCGGAAGGCGAGGTCGCCCAGGCCGCTGCCGAGCACGAGCGTGCCGCCGGCGTTGCCGACCGCCGTCCACCCTTCGCCGAGGTCGAGCATTTCGGAAATCACCGAGCTGCGGCGGTAGATGTTGTTCACGCCGTTGGTGACGTCGGTTTCGGCGATGACGACGCCGCCGCTTTCGTTGCGGCCCATCGACACCTTGTCGAAATAGAAGTCGGCCAGCGCATCGCCATCGACCGTGCCCGTGGTGCCCGAGAACCGGTACAGGTGGCCGGTGAAGCCCGAGGTGATTTTGGTGAGGAAGTAGAGCTGCTTCGTCGTGCCTGCCCCGGGGGTAATCCCGACGATGCCGCCGCTGGGCGGCAGGGCGAACGGCAGGCTGCTGAAGGTGCCGGCGGTCGAGTGCTGGCGAAGGCCCGACGTGCTCGCGCGGCCCACGTAGGCGATGTTCGGGTTGTTCGAGCCACCGTCGATGCCAGGGCCGCCCACCGCAGCGAAGGCGTCCGCGCTGGATGAGTCGTTGTCGTCGCAGCCGGTGAGGCAGTTGGTCGTGCCGAAGAAGTGGACGACGCCATTGGTGACGCTGCTGGACACCAGCGTGCGCTGGCCGGCGAACCGCATCTGGCCCTGCGGGTCGACGTACACCGCGCTGTTCTTGTAGCTGTAGACAACGTCGACGGCGACTGCGCCCGACTTCCAGTTCGCCGTCGCGGTGCTGTCGAAGCGCCAGTAATTTTCACTGCCGTCGATGAGCGCGAAGAAGTTCTCGTCGCGGCCGTGCACGGCGGTGAAGTTGGTGCTGCCGCTGCCGGTGATGCCCGTCATCGGCGTGTAGGTGGTGCCGTTGTACCGAAGCACCGTGCGGCCCGAGCCTGCGGCGATCGCGCTGTTGGCGCCGGCAAACCAGACGGTGTTGAGGTTGCCGTTCGTCGCCGAAGCCGAGCTGACCTTGCTGAAGGCCATGCCGTCCCACCTCAGCATGTTGCCGTTGTCGCCGACGACGAGCACGTGGGTGCCCGACGAGCCCGGCGCCTGGTCGATGGAGTTGATCGCGAACTTCACGCGCGGCATCGTCTGGCTGAACGTGAGCGCGGGGGTGATGCAGATGCCGCCCGAACAGCCGTTGGCGCACGGGCTGTCGATGGGGTTGTAGGTGCAGACGCCCGTGCCCGCGTTGCAGACGCCGGGCGACATGAAGGTGCGAACCATCATCCCCATGCACGTGGGGGCGGGAGGCGCCATGCACATGTTCCCCGCGCACAGATTCTGGTTCTGACACATGCCGTTCAGGCAGCCGTTGGCGCAGGGGGTTTCGTTCGACGTGTAGCTGCAGGTGCTGTTGGTGCACGTGCCTGCGTTGGCGAACGTGGTGAGCGTATTCGCGTCTTTGCACACGGGGATTGGGGGCGTGGTGCAGCTGATGCCCGCGCAGGGATTCGGCGCACCACCCCCTGTCCCCGCTCCGCCGCCGACGCCACCACTGCCACCGCCGACGCCGCCCGTGCCACCGCCGACGCCACCGCTTCCGCCGCCCACGCCAGGGGCACCCCCACCCACGCCACCGACACCACCGCCGACGCCTCCACTGCCACCGCCCGCACCGCTGGTCGAGTGGCAGGTGTTGTCCGCGACGCAGACGTAGCCGTTGGGGCACACGCCGCCAGGGTCACACTGAAGACCTTCGGGGTCCGCGTAGAGGCCGAGGCTGCAGCCCGAAACGAAAATGACAGCCAGCCAGAAAGGAAAGAGCTTCATCGACGGCCTCCACTGCGCATGCCCGGCTCAGGCATCGAGACGATGAACATCACAACACCGCCGGCCACTGCTGCGCCACCTGCGCCCCAGAGAACGTTGGCGATCAGGCCTTTGCTGTTCGCCCCGTTCGCGAGCACCTGCGCGTCGGTGTAGTTCAAGGTGCGGTCGGTGCGCAGGCGGGTCGCATCGCCGTTCGCCATCACGCCCATCACAGTGCCGACCGCGAGCGCCGCGACGCCCACGCCGGTCACCACGTACGACGCGACGCGAAGCTTCGATGGCCCACCGCTGGGCGCCGCCTTTCGCACCACGATGGCATCTTCCGGAGCGCCCTCTTTCGCCTCCAGCATCGGCGGCGCCATCGGCTCGAAGCTCAGGTTCGTCGTCTTGCCCGTGCGCAGCTGCGCGACCACGCGCTTCTGGCCGTCGGGAAAGATGCCGGTGATTTCGTAGTCGCCCGGGGGCAGGAACACGGCGACGGGGCCTTCGGGGTAGAGCTTGTTGGCGACGACGATGTCGTGGCCGCCCGGCACATCGAGCTCGAGCAGGCCGCGGCCGTTCGACTCACCCTGGCTCAGCGCGCTGCCGACGCGTTCGGCGACGTCCAGGGCATCGGCCGCTTTGGGCGCGCGGCGCAGGTAGAGGCGGTAGTAATAGGTGGCGAACGCGAGGTCGCCAATCTTCTCGTGGCACTTGGCGAGGTCGTAGATGACTTCGGGTGTGGCGAGCTGGCGGTCGGCGCGGTGGAAGTTCCAGATGGCCGCTCCGTAGTCGCCCTGGCTGTAGAGCTTCTCGCCCTGCGTGAAGTAGGCCTTGAAGCGTTCCTTCTCGGCGGCGCCAGGCATCCACACCGGCGGGGCCGCACCAATGGCTAACAGCAGAAGCGTGGACAGCAAGGTGGGGCTCCGGGGGAAGGGCGGCGCCTATACCGCAAACGGCGCGCACCTCCAACCACCCACCGCGACCCGACGTCGGCGTCCCGTCGACGGGGCCCACGAAAGGCATGGTATGCGGCGCGCCGTGCGAGTCGCGATGGCGCTGCTGTGTCTGGGGTTGGTGGGCTGCCGCAGCGTGCGGCCGATGGCCGAGCCGATGCCTGAGCCGGTGCCCGCCCCTTCCGTCGTCGTCGACCTTCACCTGCACATGGCGATGTCGAAGTCGGCGCGCCCGGTGTTCAAGGGTGAATCGGGCAGCGGGATTCTGACGTGGGACGAGAAGTCGATTCTCGTGAACCAAATCGAAGAGTCGCAGCTGCACGCGGCTGGCCTTCGCATCGCGCTGGGCTCGGTGTGGCCGGCGTTCGCGATGCGGGCGGGGCGTTCGAAGTTCGACTCGGCCATCGACGGGCTGTACGAGCTGCAGGCGTTTGCGAAGCGGCGGCCGGGGTTCGCCGTCGTTCATTCGGTCGCGCAGATTCGGCAGGCGCTGACCAGCGGGCGCATCGCAGTGCTCCCGACCCTCGAAGGCGGCGAAGGCATCGAGTCGGTGGAGGACGTCGACCGTCTCTGGTTGGCCGGCATGCGCGCCATCACCCTGATGCACTTCGTGAACACGTCGATTGGAGGCGCGGCGAAGGGGCAGAACCAGCGCAACCTGCTCGGCATCAAGACGGACGAGCTCGAGACGCTGGGCCTCACCGAGCTGGGAAAGCAGGTTGTCACGCGGATGATGGACCTGGGCATTCTGTTGGACCTCGCGCATGCGAGTGATGCGCTGTCGCGCGACGTGCTGGACCTCGCCGAGGCGCGCGGAATTCCGGTGGTGAACAGCCATTCGGCGGCGCGGGCGTACCTCGCGTCCGAACGCAGCATTCCCGATGACCTCGCGGTGCGCATCGCGAAAGGCGGAGGCCTCGTCGGCGTCGTGTTGAACGACAAGATGGTGACCTCGGTGCCGCCGGAAGCGCGCTGGCCCGGCTTCGTCGAAGGCACCTGCGACGAGGTGGTGGCGCACTGGCTTCACCTCGCCGGGCTCGTCGGTGAAGAGAACCTGGTGTTGGGCAGCGACTTCAACGGCTTCATCACGCGGCACGGAAAAGGCGGCAGCTGCCCGAACGGCCTTCGCAACGCGTCCGATTTGCCGGCGCTCTGGGCGGCGCTCGAGGCGCGCGGAATTTCGCGGGCGGCGCTGAACGGAATGGACGAGAAGTTCTTCACGCTGCTCGAAAAAGTCGAGCAGGGCTCGGACCCGAAGGTGCAGGTGCTGGCGAAGCAGGTGCGGATCCCCAGCGCGTCGTGGTTCGCGGCGCCGTAAGCTCCTGCGCCATGACGCGAGCGCTGATGGCGGTGGCGGTGGTGCTGTCGACAAGTTGCGCGGGGAGCCTGCAGTCGGTGAGCCGGGGTGACTGGGTGCTGGTCACGGGCGACGACAAGGCGCAGGAAATCATCACGCGCGACGACTACGCAGCGGAAGTGACGGAAGGCCGCGACCGGATGGTGAAGGTCGCCGTCGACGAGAAGCCGCCGGTGCTGCACGAGGCGCCAGAGAAGCTGACCGCGGTGGCGGGCGAGGTCTTGAGGTTCCGGGTGAACGAGGGCGGCGAGGTCGACCTGCTCTCGGATGGCGCGGTGGCCGAAGTCTTCTGGACGGAATCGAAGCGCGTCGACGGGTGGAATGGTGACCAGGCGGTCGAAGGAAAGGAATCGCAGGTGTTCATCCGCACGAAGAAGGCGGGGAAGGGAAAGCTGCGGCTCATCGACCCGACCTGGGGCACCCACGATTACGAGCTCACGGTCACGTCACCGAAGTAGGTCTGGGCTGCTTCATCTGGGCCGGGCAGCGGGGCCTTGCCTCGCGGCGCATTACGGGCCAAAACGCCGCACTCGATGCTGAGATACCGGGCTGACCTTCGCACCCTCGCAACGCTCTTCGCCTACGCGGCGCTGGTCGCTTTGCAGTGGACCTTGACCCCCTCGGGCGTGCTGGGCGTGGCGCTGGTCGCGGTCACCTGCGGGGTGTCGTGGCTGTGCGCAGTCATCGCCCACAACGTGGTCCACTGCCCCGTCTTCACGAAGAAGTGGATGAACAAGGCATTCCAGGTCTGGGTGTCGCTGAGCTACGGCTTTCCGATTTCCGACTACATCCCCGGGCACAACCTCTCGCACCATCGCTTCATGCAGCTGCGCCAGGACGTGATGCGCACGAGCAAGGTCAACTTCCGCTGGAACCTGCTCAACCTGATTTTCTTCATGCCCGCGGTGACGCCGGGAATTCTGCGGGGCAACAGCCTCTACCGGAAGCTGATGGGCGAGCGCGCGCAGGCGTGGCGCAAGCAGCTGGTGCTCGAGATGGTGGCCGTCTGGGCGGTGAAGGGCGTCGCGCTGATGATCGACTGGCGCAAGGCGCTGCTCTACGTCTTCGTGCCGCACGTTTTCGCGAACATCGGCATCGTCATCATCAACTTCTTCCAGCACGACGGCTGCGACGAAGCGCACCCGGCGAACCACTCGCGCAACTTCACGGGTGGGCTGCTGAACTTCCTCGCGTTCAACAACGGGTACCACGGCGTTCACCACGACGTGCCGGGCCTGCACTGGAGCCTGACGCCTGCGGCGCACGCCGAACGCTTCCACCCGACGATTCACCCCGCGCTCGAACAGCCGGCCCTGCACGTCTACCTGTTCAAGACGTTCGTCTATCCGGGCAAGCGCGTGACGTACGACGGGAAGCCGTACGTGGTGACGCGGCAGGCGGACCTCGACTGGGTGCAGCCGTCGGATCGCGACGCGAA
>JAYUXE010000174.1:0-5813 GCA_043753165.1 Archangiaceae bacterium
TTGGGCCGCTGCCCTCGACCGTGAGCCGCACCGGA
Source organism: Archangiaceae bacterium (assembly GCA_043753165.1). Classification (GTDB taxonomy): domain Bacteria; phylum Myxococcota; class Myxococcia; order Myxococcales; family Myxococcaceae; genus JAGSPQ01. Next base: position 36 of record JAYUXE010000174.1, read on the forward strand.
GCGCCGCGTCCGACCTCGGTCACCCGCGCGCCCTCGAAGATTCGCCCGCCCATCGCGACGACGCGCGCCGCCAGCGCCGCGAGCAGCTTCCCCGGGTGAAGCGTCGCCGCGTCTGGCAGCAGCACCGCGCCCGTGCCGTGACAGAGCTGAATCCTTCGCGACAGCTGCGCCGCATCGAGCACCTCGCCCGGAAGCCCGAGCGCCTCGAGCGTCGACGCGAGCTCGGCCAGCCGTGACCCGCCACGTCCGACCACCAGCTGCCCGCCGCGCACGAGCTCGCAATCGATCTTCTCGGCCGCGACCAGCGCCTCGACATCATCGACCGCGCGCAGCGTCGCGCGATACAGCGCCTTCGCCACCTCGGGCCCGCGCGACTTCACCAGCGCCGGCAGGCTCTGCCCCACGCCGGGCCCGAGCATCCCCGTGCTGCGGCCGGACGCCCCCGCTCCGATGCGCGACGCCTCGAGCACGACGACGTTCAACCAGGGCTGCCGCTTCAGCAGGTGATACGCGGCCGAGAGCCCGGCCAGGCCACCCCCGACGATCGCGACGTCGCAGGTCACATCGCCTTCGAGCCGCGGAAACGCAGCGGGCAGCGCGGCGGACCAGATCATGAAGGGCGCCTCCAGATCTTGCCGTCGACGAAGTAGTGGTGAAACGCGACGCCCCAGCCGAGGCCGAGCAGCACATTGCGCAGCAGGTCGGAGCCCGCGACGGCGACACCGAGCACGCGCGGCACGTACCAGACGACGCCGAAGATCAACCCGAGGGCCAGGTATCGCCCCAGCCCGCCCGCGGGCGTCCGACCCTGGCCCTTCGCGTGATCCCAGACGATGCGGTGGTACTGCAGGTTGTGAAACACCGTCAGCGTCGCGGTGATGGTGAGCAGGTTGTCGAGCAGCGCGAACACCACGAAGTGAAACGCGATCACGATCGCCAGCAGCAGGTGACGTGGGCCGAACCGGAAGCGTGTCCGCACCATCAACGCCGCGAGCAGCCCCGTGCCGACGAGCCCGAACGCGAGGTCCACCGCGAGGCGCAACGCGGGCGTCCCTGCGAACAACACCGGCAGCCCCGACTGCGCGAACGCGTCGGACAACGAGAACCGCAGGTACGGATACAGACAGCCGACCCACAGCGTCAGCGTCTCGAGCCGACGTTCGACCCAGTCGGTCGCGTTCGCCTTGCGCCGATACAGCGATAAGAACCCGTAGTGCTGGCGGACGAGGTGGAAGTACGCCCAGACGTACGCGAACAGCAGGAACCCGCGAAACAACCACCCGGCCTGCCCGAGCTGTGACGGCCCCGGCGGGAGCGCGAGCCAGTCGACCAGCGCGACGGCGGGCCCGAGCAACACCAGCGCCCACGCCCAGCGCCCCGCCTGCTTCGCGCGAGAGTGGGTGAAGGTGCCGGCGACGTGCGTGCCGTCGAAGACGATTCCCCACAGCAACACCGCGATCACCGCCGGGTGTCCGACCGCGTAGTTGGTGAGGTCGAGCTTCGGCCCCAGCGCGAAGAACGCGAGCATCGCCACGCCCGCGAACACCGAGCCCTGCAGCCACAGCAGGTCGTCGCGCCGGGACACGATCCACCCCTTCGGCGCCGGGGCCAGCGCCAGGTCGGCTTCACGCAGCAAGCGACACCCCCATCAGCGTCAGCCCGCGCGGCTCGCACCGAAGCTCGACCGGCGTCTGCGCCATGCCGAGCTCACCATCGAGTGGCACGGGCAGCGCGGCGCCATCGGCCTCGATGCGCACCCAGCTGCTCTTCGCCATGATCACTTCGTCGAGCCCGCCGTGCGTGCCTTTGAGAATCCGCGGGAAGTTCGCGAGCAGCTTCAGCCGCGCCGTGCGCTTCACGATGCAGATGTCCAGGGCGCCGTCGTCAATCCGCGCCGACGGAGCGACCATGAACCCACCCCCGTAGCTCGTCGTGTTCGTCACCGCCGCGAACATCACCTCACCCTCGTAGCTGCCGCCTTCCCACGACATCTGAACGCGCGGCGGTGAGTACGTGAGCAGCGCCCGCAGCGCGGCGTAGATGTTCAGCGCCTTCGAACGCGGCAACCACGAGCCGTAGATGATTCGCAGCGCCGTCTCGTCGAGCCCCACCCCTGCAACGCAGCAGAAGCGGCGATGGGGCCCGCAGCTCACGAGGTCCACGGTTCGCGGCGTGCCGTGCGTCAGCAGGCGAAGCGCGTCGGGGATCGAACGGGGGACGCCGCAGTTGAACGCGAAGTCGTTGCCCGAGCCGACGGGAATGAGGCCGAGCGGCACGCGATTGCCGCCCGTGATGCCGGCCAGCGCATGCGTCACGGTGCCATCGCCGCCCGCGAGGCCCAGCACGTCGAGGTCTTCGTCTTGCGCCTCGCGGACGAGCTGGGTGAGGTGGCCGGCCGAGCGACTCTCGACCCACTCGAGGCCTGCAGTCATGGCCCCGGCTTTCTGCAACGCCTTCCACGCCCGGCCCGAACGCGCGCTGGGGTTGACGATGACTTTGATTCGCCGGGTTCGCATGCGGGCCTCAGACCGAACGGGTGAGCAGCAAGAGGTCGACGATCGCGCGCACCGACAGCGGCCGGCAGGCGACCAGCTCGGGCTCGACGACATCGGGGATCCACTTCCGCTTGTATTCGCGCTGGCTCTGCGCCGGGTAGATCGCTGCGCCGTAACGGCCGAGCATCCGCAGCACCCACGAGAGGAACCGGCTCGCCTGTGGCCCTTCGTCGCCGTCCACGAGAAACGGCGTAAAGCCGAAGTGCAGCCACTGCGCGCCTTCCGATGACAGGCGTCCCATCGCGAACTGGTTGCAGAGCTCCATGCAGCCGACAGGCGCGTCGGGGATTCGCCGGGTGAGATCGTGAAGCCAGCCAGGCCGCGCGCCGTACGCCGGCACGTAGGTGATGAAGCCGACCATCGCGCCCGTGCCATCGACGACGGCGAACACGCGGCGGTCGGTGTGCTGTGGGCCGCCGAGCTCGCCGATCATGAAGTCGAGCTCTTTCTTGTTCTTCTTCTCGAGCCACGCGTCGCTGATTGCCTCGATGCGCGCGAAGGTCTCGGCGTCATCCGGCAGCTCGCGGCCGACCTCGAGCACGCGCAGCCCCGACGACTTCGCGCGCTTGATCTTGTTCCGCAGGTTCACCTTCTTCGTCCCGGCGAACGTGTAACCCGCGAGCTTCACCCCATACGTCGAGCCGAACTTGTTCACGGTGAAGCCGCGAGCGCGGAACAGGTCACCCTGCGCCTCGCGAAGCTGCACGGCGATCACCTTGCGGTTCCGCGCCTTCGCCTCGCCGAGAAACGCGTCGAGCAGCACGCCCTGCGCGTGGCCGTTCGCATGCACGCCGCCGAACAGCACGAGGTGGTTGCCCTGCTCGCGGTACGAGACGAAGCCCGGCACGCCGCGAACCGTGAACTGCTGGTTGCGTTTGGACAGCGCGAGGTAGCCAGACGGGTGGTCGATGGCGAGCATGGGTCAGGCCTCTTTCGGTTCGAAGGGCATCGAGACGGGCTTCCAGGAATTTCCGAACAGGCCGCGGTCGATCGACAGGTGAATCGGCACCGCGAGCATCGCGAACTCGAAGCGGCCCAGCGCGAGGGCCCACATCGCGACGACACAGCCCGCGAACAGGTAGCTGTGGGTGATGTTGTAGAGGTGGTGGAAGATCGCGGGAATCGGCCGATGGTTTGAACGGCGGGCGGCGATCGTTCCCGGCAGGTAGCCGATGAGGTCGATCGCGGCGAAGGCGATCAACGCGCGGGGCCAGTGGATCGCACCGAAGTTGAGCAGCGCCAGTGCGCCCGCCACCGCGAGCAGCGCCGCATGTTCCCGTCTGGCCCAGGCCGAGCTCTTCACAGGCCCGCCTTCGCGATCAGCCGCGCATGCTCGACGTCGATGCTGTGGTGAATCATCGCCACCTGCTCGCGGTACGGCGTCTGCGAGACGAGCTTGCCGGGCGCGCATTCCGTCGTGGCAAACAGATCCTGGTGCTGCCGCGCGACGACGTCGAATACGCCGACGAACTTCTTCACGTAGTACGCGAACACTTCGGCCATCGCCCCGCGCGCGCGCTCGCACAGCTTCGACACCTTCGCGCGCCGCACCGGGTCGTCCTTCAGCAGCGACGCCACGAGGTTGGCCCCGAAGGCGCAGTGGCGCGACTCGTCGGCGAACGCGTTGCGAACGGCGAGCGACAGCCACGGGTCGACGTTCTTCCAGTAGCGCTCTTCGTATGCGTACAGCGAGAACGCCATGCCCTCGAGCACGAGGTTCATCAGCGTGAGGCCTTCGATGAACGAGCCTGCGTCGGCGACCTCGTAGCAGTGCTCGAGGAAGCGCTTGAGCGGGGGGATCAGGATCGCGTCGGTGCCTTCCGTGGGCGAGAGGCCGGCGGCAATTCGCGCGTGCTCGTAGCGGCGGCGGAAGACTTCGTAGTGCCGCGCTTCGTCGATCGTCTGCTGCGCGCAGAAGTTCAGCGCATCGAGGCTGGGCGCGCGGCGGGTCAGCGCTCCGGAGACGCGCAGTGAGGCTTCTTCGAAGACGACGAACAGCGAGAGGTCGAGGCGGTGCACTTCGGCCAGCGGCTTCGACGCGAGCAACGCTTCGGGCAGCGCGTCGCCAATCTCTGCCAGCGCCACTTCTTCGCGCGCCCACTGCAGCTGCGGCACGCGGCGGGTCCAACCTGCGATGGAATAATCGATGCTCATGCGTGGCTCCGTTTGGCGGGGATGCGCGAGGCGATGGCGACGGCGGCGATGAGTGCGCAGGCGAGCAGAACAAGGGTCCCGGGCAGCGCAGCGCCGGCGTTGACGACGACGCCGACCGCGAGCACCACCAGCCCGATCGCCAGCGCCCGGCCGACCAGCGGTGAACGGCCAAGCTCGGCGAAGGGGGCGCGCTCACGTACCCAGGCAGCGGCGGCGTACAGCACCGCGGCCGCGGCGGCAGCGGCGAGAATCGCGGGCTCGAGCGCATGGCCCAGCATCACGATCGCGGTGAACCCGATCGACAGCGCCAACAGCAGCGCCAGCACTTCGCGTGGCACCCGCGTCTTCGGGTCGAGCTTCGAGAACAGCTTTGGCAACGCGCCCTGTGACGCCAGCGCCTGCGTGAAGCGCGACATCGCCAGCAGCGCGCCGTTGAACGACGTGAACGACGCGAGCAGGCAGAGCCCCACCATCGCGACCAGCGCGAAGGTCGAGCCCGTCTGCTCGGCGATCGCCAGCTGCGGCACCAGCGTTTCCGTCGGGGGATGCGCGAGGCACGAGAAGCCGATTGAGACGATCGCGTAGACGGCGGTGAGCGCGGCGACCGTGCCGAAGAGCCCCTTGCGAATGGCCAGGGGCGTCGCGTGCTCGGCCTGCGACGTGACGAGCTCGAAGCCCATGAAGAGGAAGATGCCCGTGCCGATGGCTGCGACGAACGCGCCGGCGGGGGGCGCCGCGGTGAAGAGCCGGGCGACGAGCTCACCGCGTTGGCCCGCCTGCACGACGGAAACGACGGAGAGCGCGACGAGCCCCACCACCAGCGCGACCGTCGCCACCGCTTGCGCCTTGAAGCCGACCTTGAAGCCCGCGCGGCAGAAGGCCCAGGTGCCGACGAGAAAGACGAGCGCTCCGGCCGCTTCGGGCAGGCCGGGGATGACGTGCGCGAGCAGCGTGCCGACGATGGTGGCTTCCACGCCGACGAGGAACAGGGTCAGCAGCAGGTACGGAATCGCGAGCGCGAGGCCCGCGCGGCGGCCGAAGCCCTTCGAGAGCCACGCGAGCAACCCGG
>JAYUXE010000175.1:0-2419 GCA_043753165.1 Archangiaceae bacterium
CTTGCGCAGCTTGCCCGGACGGATCGCGCGGTCCTGCTCGGGCCCGGGAAGATCACCGTGCAGCGCATGCAGCTCGAGCTCGTGGCGCCCGCAGAACTCGTCGCACGTCTCACGCGCGCGACGGATCTCGCCGGCGCCCGGCAGGAAGACCAGCACGTCGCCATCGAGCCCGTCGGCGACCAGCCGCTTCAGCGCGGCCAGCACCTGCTGCTCGAGGTACCGATCGTCTTCGGAAGGCAGGTAGTCGACCGCGACGTCGAAGCGCCGGCCTTCCGACCGAAGCCGCGGGCAGTTTCCGAGCCACGTCGCAATCGGCTCGGCGTCGAGCGTCGCCGACATCACGACCAGCTTGAGATCCGGCCGCGGGCCCAGCTGCAGCCGGCGCAACATCGCGAGGCCGAGGTCGCCGGCGAGGTGGCGTTCGTGAAACTCGTCGAGCAGCACGGCCCCGACGTTGCGCAAGCTCGGGTCCGACAAGAGCCGCCGTGTCAGCAGGCCTTCGGTGAGAAAGCGGATCCGCGTCTTCGGGCCCGACACGTCTTCGAAGCGAATCTGGTAGCCGATCGTCTCGCCCAGCTTCTCGCCGCGTTCTTCTGCGACGCGCGCTGCCGCAAGCCGGGCAGCGAGCCGGCGTGGCTGCAGCACGAGAATCTCGCCCCGACCCGCCGAGCCCGCGTCGAGCAGGGCAGGGGGGACGCGGGTCGTCTTGCCAGCCCCCGGGGGCGCCTCGAGCACCAGCGCGGGGTTCGACTTCAGTGCCGCCACCACCTCGGGCAAAAGCGGGTCGATCGGCAGCGGCGTCACCGCGCGTGCGTACCACTTTTGCGGTATCTGGCACGCCGTGAACGGAGTCCGCCCTGCACTCGAGAACGAAGACGCGAAAATCGGCGAGCTGCTCGTCGTCGCGTTCGAACGCACCTACGCGCGCAAGATGCCCGAGGTCGTGATGGGCGACGCGCGCAAGGCCGAGCTGCGCGACGTCGCAGCCAAGCGTGCGGTCGCGAAGGTCTGGGTCTACGAGCGCGGCGGTGAAGTCGTCGGCACGGTCGCGGTGTGGCCGAAGGGTTCGCGCGGCTCGGAGTCCTTCATCGAAGGCGCGGTCGACTTGCGGCACCTCGCCGTCGACGAACGCCACCGCGGCGGCGACGTCTCGCGCGCGTTGCTGGACGTCGCCGAGGACTGCGCGCGTTCGTTGAAGGCTTCGGCCGTCTGTCTTCACGTGCGGCGCGGCGCCGTGGGCGTTCAACGCCTGTACGAATCGCGCGGCTACCTGCGAAGGCCCGACGGCGACATGGATCTTCCGGAAGTCTTTCTCGAGGCGTTCGCGCTGCCGCTTTAGCCGTCGAGCAGCACGTCGAGCGCGCCGGGGGACTCGAGATCCGCAAACACCCAGTCGGCCCCGGCCGCCGTGAGCGCCTCGACCGCGAACCCGCCGGTCGTGACCGCGAGACACCGCGCTCCAATGGCATGGGCGGCGGTGATGTCGTGCGGCGTGTCGCCGATGACGATCACCCGGGCCTGCGCGAGCTCGATCTTCAAGTGCGCGCTGCCACGCTCGGCGCCGCGGCGAATCAGCTCGGGCCGAAGCTCGTGGTCATCGCCGAACCCACCAAAGAGAAACGCGTCGTACAAGCCCACGCGCTGAAGCTTGATCCGCGCCCCGTCGCGAACATTCCCCGTCCCGAGCCCGATCGCTGCGCCGCGCTTCCGGCCTGCCTCGATCGCCTCACGCATTCCCGCGTGAACGATGTACTTCTCGTCGGCGATGCGAGGCACTTCCTGCGCCAGGTACTCGAGGTACTTCGCGATGAGCTCGGTGATGGCCTCTTCGGTGACTGCGGCCGCGATGCGCGCCAGCCCCTGCCGCACGATCGCGCGATCCGTCATTCCACCGAACCGCGCGCCTTCGAACGCGTCGGGCCGCTGGTGAACCGCGTCGAACGCGAGCTCCATCGACCTGCGGCCGGCACCCCCGGTGGAGATCAGCGTGCCGTCGATGTCGAACAGCAACACCGTCGTCACGTCGTCGCCTCGGAAATTCGCCGCTGCCCGCGTTCGGCCCACTCGGCTTCGACCTCGAGCCCCACCGCGCGCCGCCCCAGCCGTGCCGCCGCGAGGGGAATCGACCCGCTGCCCGCGAACGGATCCACCACCAGCCGATCAGGCCGCGACCACGCGCGAACCAGCGGCTCGAGCACGCCAAACGGCTTGTGGCTCGGATGCGAGCCCCACTTCGCCCCTTCCGCTTCATCGTCGTAGCCCGCAACGACCGCCCACGGCAGGGCCGGCTCTTCCACCTGCCGCGGCTGCGCCGGTTCCTGCGTCAGCACCACCGCGACCTCGACCACCCGCAGAATCTCTTCGCCCGAATTGCCTTCGCGCGTGCGCTTGCCCCATACGTACTCGCCGCGAAAGCAGC
>JAYUXE010000176.1:0-5810 GCA_043753165.1 Archangiaceae bacterium
TCGCCCAGGTGGTGCGGCGGGATGTTGGTCGCCATGCCCACCGCGATTCCCGTCGACCCGTTCATCAACAGCTGCGGCAGCTGCGCGGGCACCACGATCGGCTCGAACAGCGTGCCGTCGTACGTCGGCCGGAAGTCGACGGTCTTGCGGCCGAGCTCGCCGAGCATGTGCCCCGACAGCTTCTGCAGCCGGCACTCGGTGTAACGCATCGCTGCGGGTGAATCGCCGTCGATCGAGCCGAAGTTTCCGTGCCCATCGACCAGCGGGTAACGCAGCGAAAAGTCCTGCGCCATGCGCACCAGCGCCTCGTACAAAGCCGAGTCGCCGTGCGGGTGGTACTGACCCATGATCGTGCCGACGACCTTGGCCGACTTCTGGAACTTGGCGTCGAATGTGAGCCGGTGGTCGTGCCACATGCCGTACAGAATTCGCCGCTGCACGGGCTTCAACCCGTCGCGCACGTCGGGCAGCGCACGCGACGTGATCACCGACAGCGCGTAGTTGAGGTACCGGCGCCGCGTCTCTTCGGCCAGCGACGTCGAACGTTCGCTGTCACCGCCGCCGCTGCCGCCCCCACCTTCGGGAGGCTTGCCTGCGCCGCCTCCGCCGTTTCCGGCCCTGCCACCCTTGCTGGTTTTGGCCTTTTTCATCTTGGGTTCCTGCACTTCGGCGAACATGCTCATTTGTTCAGACATGCCGATGTTTTCCATTGCGGTTCTGTACCCTTGCGTGACCTGTAGCAGTTGCTTCAGGGGTGTTGGGCGGCCCGGACTCTACCCCCGCAGATCCGGAACGCAAGAAAGGGGGCCAGCCCGCGGGCTGTAATACGCTGCCCGCCCCGTGCTCTTCCCCACCCTGCTGTTCCTGGCCGCTGCGCCTTCGCTGCCTGCCGACGCTGCCGTCTTTGCCGCCGGTCAGGACGCGGCCGCCAACGGCATCGCGGGCCGGGTCGAAGTCGAGCTGATGAAGGCGCTGAAGAAGAAGGGCGTGGCGCTCGCCGACCTCGCGGCGCTGTTCCCGGCGCCGGCCGCCCCGTCATCGGACGAAGGCGACAAGCTCTTCACCGAAGGCCGCGAGGCGTACGACAACCTCGACTTCGACGCCGCCAACCAGGCGCTGACCCAGGCCGCCGTCTTCTTCATCAAGCGCCCCGCTTCTGCCAAGGCCGAACAGCTGGCCGAAATTTTCCTGTTCCTCGGCGCGTCCGAGCTGCAGAACGGCGCGAAGGCGGCGGCGCTCAAGGAATTCGCGCGGGCCCTGCAGATGAACCCTTCACTCGCTCCAGACCCGAAGTACTTCGGCACCGACGTTCAGACGGCGTTCGCGAACGCGCAGAAAGAGATGAGCAAGCGGCCCAAAGGCATTCTCACCGTCGTCACCGAGCCCGCAGGCGCCGACGTCGAGGCGTTCGGCCTCGCGTACGGCATGGCCCCCCTCACCGACATCGAGCTTCCTGCCGGCCGGTACATGGTGCGCGTCACCCGGCCCGGCTTCGCTGCGGCGGCTGCCTTTCCCGAAGTCGTCGGCGCGCAGACGGCCGACGTGAAGATTCCGCTCGAAGGCGCGCCCGACTACCTCGCCGCGCGGGCGAAGGCCGGGATGCTGATCGACCGACGCGTCTTCGCCGCCGACGCGCTGCCGCCCGCTGCCATCGAGGTCGCGCGCACGATGCGTTCGCGCTTTCTCGTCATGGTCTCTGTCTCGACCGGATCCCTGGCGAAGCCTTCGATGGAACTGCAGGTGTGGAACACCCACACGTCCGATCGCCTCGAGGGCATCAAGTTCGATGCCGAGGGCTTCGAAACCGCCGCCGAGGCGGTGCACGTCTTCGTGTCGCGACCCGAGGCTGCCATCGCAGGCGGGGGCAAAGCGATGCAACCGTCGGACGACGCGCCGGTGTTCAAGAAATGGTGGTTCTGGACGGCGGTCGGGGTGGTGGCAGCAGGCGGTGTGACGGCGGGCGTGGTCGCAGCACAACCCCGTGATTCCGGGGGCTTCAACCCTGCCCTCGGCCAGCCGTAGGATGCTTGTCGGACAACAGTGAGGCTAACCTTCCTTCAAATGGCGTACTCCCCGAAAACCTTCGTCGTTCTGGCCCTGCTCTCGTCGTCCGCGGTGCTTGCGGCGGCACCTCCGACGCCCCGCCGCATGAGTGTGCTCGTGGTGCCGATGGACAAGATCGCCGAGGCCCAACAGGTGAAGCTCGAGACGTACATGCTCGAGACGCTGGGCGAGTACCAGGGCCTCACCGTGAAGCCCACCGATGAGCTCTTCGGCAATCCGCCCGAGGAAGAAGCGCAGGCTTCTCTGAAGCGGGCTGAGACGGGGTTCAAGGAAAGCAAAGACGCCTTCGAAGCGCGCAACTACGAGGACGCCGAACGCAAGCTGAAGGCGACCGTAAAGGAATTCACGCGGGCCGCCTCGGCGCTGAAGACGTGCGGCCACCTGTGTGATGCGATCGCGATGTACGCGGCGGTGCTGCAGGCGCGTGGCGAAGTCGAAGAAGCGAAGATCGCGATCCTGGATTTGCAGGCCCTGGGCCCGACGTTCGAGCTCGATCGCAAGAAGTACCCCCAGGAATTCATCTCGCTGCGCGCCACCGTCGCCACGGGCCGCAACGCCCAGCTGCGCGGCAACGTGAACGTGAAGACGAAGCCGAACGGCGCCCGCATCTTCCTCGACGGTGAGTTCAAGGGTTACTCACCGATGCTTCTCGAGACGCTGCCGATCGGTAAACACATTCTTCGCATCGAACGCCCGGGCTTCAAGCAGTGGGGCACCGTCGTCGAGGTCTCGCCCGAAGAGACCCCCGTCATCCAGGAGCTCGTCGCCACCGCCGGCTACAAGGCGTACGACTCGATTCTCGACAAGCTCGCGGGCGAGGCGCTGAAGGAAAAAGGCGGCGCGACCATGACCTCACTCGCAAAGAACCTGTCGATCGACCGCGCACTGATCGGAGTCCTGAAGGAAGTCGACGGCAGCGGCACCGAAATCACCCTCGGCCTCTACGACATGAAGAACGGCAGCCGCCTCGCGGTGAAGCGCGCCAAGATTCAGGGCGACGAATACGGCCAGCTGAAGAGCGAGCTCGGCCGCATGGTCAACCAGCTGATGGTCGCGGGCGATGGCGGCGGCGAGAAGGTTTCGAAGTCGGGCGACCCGCTGGACAACAAGAACGGCCAGGAGGCCTGGGACGAAGAGGACCGCGGCGGTAACCGGAACCAGAAAGAGAAAAAGAAGAAGGGCGGCGATCCTTTGGATCGCGTGGACGGCATGCAGGACTGGTAGTTCAGTCGCATGCGTTTCTTTTTCATCGCGCTGCTGCCCTCGTTGGCGCTGGCGCAGGTCAACTCGACGGACCATTTCGACGCGTCTCGCGGCGCCACCCTGCTGTCGGACTCGGTGTCGTGGGCCGACCAGGCGACCGCAATCAGCATGAACCCGGCAGGCCTCAACAAGGTCGGCACCTTCGAGCTCATCTGGGCGCACGAGCGCAGCGTCCCGCGCGACGAAGTCATCGACGGCCTCTACTTCGCGTCATCCCCGTTCTCCGCGCTCGGCCTCGGGCTCTCGGTCGAGTGGCTTCGAAACGGCGCGAGCACCAACACCGGCCGCAAGACGTCGGCTGGCCTGGCGTTCGGCGGCGAGACCGTGAGCCTCGGCTTCGCGGCGAACTTCTTCGCGGGCCGCGGCATCGATGGCCTCACCTCGCTGGACCTCGGACTTCAGACGCGGCCCGGCCGCTATTTTTCCGCGGGCCTCACCGTGAAGAACGTCGACAACCCGGGCCGCGGCGCCATCGCCCTGCCCCGCGAATGGGATCTGGGAATCGGAATCCGCCCCCTGAACGAACGCCTCAGCGTCGGCGTCGACTGGCAGTTCTCGGACGCCGCGCCCATCGACCAGTCGCGCTTCTCGTACGCGCTGAAGGCGAAGCTCTTCAACGGCGTGCACGCGCAGGCGGCCTTCGGCCATGGCGTCAGCCGCGCGGCGCCGCTGTACTTTCAGGTCGGCGTCACGCTCGATACGCACTACTTCGGCGCCAGCTACGCGCTCAGCGTCACCAACGGCGGCCAGCTGGGCCACCTCACCACCGCCCGACTGTCGGTCGACAAGTACGAACGCATCGGCTTCGGCGGCGGCAAGATCGCGGTCATCGGCCTCAGTAAGATTGGCGAGCCCGACACGGGCGGCACCGTGGCCACCGTGCTCGGCGTGAAGGCGCCCGACCGTTTCCTGAAAGTGCTGCGCACGCTCGAGCTCGGCGCGAAGGATCCGCAGCTCAAAGGCGTCGTGCTGAAGGTCGAGGCCAGCGAGCTGCGCATGGCCCGCGCGCAGGAAATCCACGACGCGTTGATGCGGCTTCGTGCCGCGGGAAAGATCGTGGTCGCGATGATCCTCTCGGCCGAAGATCCCGACTACCTCATCGCTTCGGCGGCCGATCGCATCTACGCCGTGCCAGAAGCGATGCTGATGGTCGACGGCCTTCGCTCGAGCGTCATCTTCCTCGGCGGCACGGCCGAGAAGCTGGGCGTCACCGTCGATGTCGCGAAGATCGGCGCGTACAAGAACTCTCCCGACCAGTTCACGCGCACCTCGATGAGCGACGAGCAGAGAGAAGCGCTGAACGCCCTGCTCGACACCCAGGTGAAGATCGTCGACGCGCAGATTCCCGCCGCGCGCGCGATGTCCGTCGAACAGTGGCACGCCTCGATCGACGAAGGCCTCAAGTCGGTGAAGCGCGCGAAAGAGCTCAAGCTCGTCGACGACGTCATCAGCGCCAACCAACTGGAAGACGTGCTGCCCGGGCTGATTCCGAACGCGCGGCTGGTCGCCGACTACACGCCGGGTGACGAGAAGGACAGCCGCTGGGGCACACCCTCGAAGATCGCGGTGATTCCGGTGCTGGGCACCATCGGCGGCGGTGGCGGAGGCTCGGATCCCCTCGGGCTCACCCAGAACGCCGGTGCCGACACCTTCATTCGCAACCTGCAGGACGCGGCGCAGGACGCAGACGTGGCCGCGATCGTGCTGCGCATCGACTCGCCCGGCGGTGACGGCCTCGCCAGCGACATGATGTACCGCGCGGTGCTCGCGGCGAAGCGCGACAAGCCGGTGGTGGCGTCGATGGGCGATGTCGCTGCATCGGGCGGGTACTACGTCGCGATGGGCGCCGACGAGATCTTCGCCTCTCCCACCACCATCACCGGCAGCATCGGCGTCTTCTATTTGAAGCCCGCGGTCAAAGAGCTCGGCGAGAAGCTGGGCGCCCACCAGGAAGTCATCACCCGCGGCGCGCTGACGGGCGCCCTCGACTATTGGGAACCGTGGGACGACGCACACCGCGCCTCGGTTCAAAAGTGGATTGATGACTTCTACGAGACCTTCACCACCGAGGCCGCGATCAGCCGCCACACCACCCGTGAAGCGATCGACCTCGTCGCGCGCGGCCGCGTCTGGTCGGGCGAAGACGCCAAAGCGCACGGGCTCGTCGACACGATGGGCGGCCTCACCGAAGCCATCGCTTCCGCCCGCGCCCGTGCCGGCTACGACCGCGATCTGCCGGTCGAGATCTACGGCCAGGGGGGCGGCGTCGTGTCTTCCTTGCTCTCGAAGGGCCGCGTCGGCGCCGCGCTGCACGAAGTGAAGCTGCCCAGCGCGTCGCCGCTGTCGCCCGCGATGCAGCGCCTCGGCGCCCAGCTCGGAGCCGGCCTGCTCTTCGAAGGCCCCGGCATCCAGGCCCGGCTCGAGTTCGCGATCGACGTCCGCTAGAGGATTCCCCGCACGGCAGGGCCCGGGGGTTCGTCCTC
>JAYUXE010000177.1:0-5810 GCA_043753165.1 Archangiaceae bacterium
TCGGGCGACATCGAGATGGCCTTGTCGAGCTGGGTGCGCACGAGATCAGCGCTGACGGCTCCGCTTTGGCCGAGGTTGAGGATTCCCGCCGGCCAGCCGGCAGCCTTCATGCGGCGGTAGACGAGCTCGGGGTAGCCGGTGCCCTGCGCGCCGACTCCGGCGGCAGTCGAGTCGCCGAGCGCGACGTAGCGAAAGAGCTTGCCCATGCGTGATTGGTTAACGCGCCAGCAGCGACTCGACCACCTGCCGTGCAATCGGATGGTAACCGTTCTGGTATTTGTCGAAGCAGGCCTGCGCGCGCGCCTTCGTCGCCGGGCTGCGGGCGAGCGCCTCGTACAGCGGACGCAGGTACTTCATCCGGCCCACCTGCCCCAGCACCTCTTCGATGCGGGGCGTCGCGGGCGGGTAGCCGGCGCTGGCAGCGAGCGAGAGCCAGGCAACCAGCACTTCGTAGTTGGTGCTCTGGGTGAGCCGGAAGCGCATGTCGAGCTCGGCGGCCGCCTCGAGGGTCAGAGGCCGCGGCACGGTGTTCAGGTACAGCTGCCACTGGGTCACGTCCCAGCCGTGCGCCTGCGCAGGGGTCGGAACCGCGCCGCCGACCTTCATCACTGCGTCGAGCTTTGAGGACTTCGCGACCGGCGCATTGGCAGGGACGCCCGGGCCATCGATCCATTCGCGGCCGCCAATCTTCTCGAGCGCGCCGGGCAGCTCTTTCTCGCAGAGCGCGATGAAGTCATCGGTGGTGATCGACTTGAAGCGGAAGGTGCCGAGGTACGCGCGAAGAAACCTGCCGAACGCCTCGCGGCCCACCGCTTCTTCCAAAGCGACCAGCAGCAAGCACCCCTTCTCGTACGGCACCTGCGAGTACGCGTCGTCGGGGTCGACCCCGGCCAGCGACGTGCGCAGCTTCGTCAGCTCGGGCCGGTTCGCGAAACGGGCGACGGCCTCGTCCAGCGACTTTCGCCCCAGCGCCGCGTGCAGGCCGGCGACCTCTTTGCCTTCGAGCGCCTCGAGGATTCGACGTTCGGCGTACACCGTGAAGCCTTCGTTCAACCAGAAGTGCTCGGCGTTCGCGTTGGAAACGAGATTCCCTGTCCACGAATGGGCGAGCTCGTGGGCGACGACATTCACCAGCGAACGATCGCCCGTCACAATGGTCGGGGTGACGAAGGTGAGGCGCGGGTTTTCCATGCCGCCGTACGGAAACGACGGGGGCATGGTGAGCAGATCGAAACGATCCCAGTCGTAGGGGCCGAACAGCTGCTCGGCGGCCTGGATCATCGCGTCGACGCCGGCGAACTCGTGGGCCGACGCATCGACCTGTGACGGTTCGGCGTAGACGCGCGACCGCGGGCCCAGCTCGCGCGAGACGAGATCACCGACGGCGAACGCGAAGAGATAAGGAGGAATCGGCTGCGGCATCGCGAAGTGCTCGGTCGCCTCGGTGCCTTTGAGCTCGCGCTGCACCCACCCCGCCGCCATCACGGCCTTCAGGTGCGCCGGTACCGTCAGCTGCGCCTCGTACCGAATGCGAAGGCGCGGCGTGTCCTGCAGCGGCACGACGGACCGCGCGTGAATCGCCTGGCACTGGCTGAACAGAAACGGTTCCTTCTTCCCCGCCGTCTGTGCGGGGTCGAGCCACTGCAGCGCCGACGCCTCGGGCGACGTGCGGTAGGCGATGCGCACCGCGCGGCAGCCGTTGGGCAGCGCGATCGACAGGCGCGCACCAAGCACGGGGTCGGCGGGGTGAAGCGCGAACTTCAAGGGCGCGCCATCGACCGTGGTGACCGCGTCGATCAGCAGATCGCGCGTGTCGAAGTCGACCGAACCCCCGTGCGCTTCGCGATCGAAGTGGAGCTCGGCGGTGGCGGTGAGGCACCGGGTCGCGAAGTCGACGCGCGCCTTCCACACCAGCAGCTCGGTGCCCGGCTGCGTGTCGTCGTTGTACGAGTGCGGATCTCTTCGGGCCATGGCGCCCTCTTACCTGAGACGGCGGCTGTCCGAAGCCGGGCGCGCTCGAACCGCTGGGACAATTTGTTACGCGGGTGACGCAAAGAATCTGTAAGCGCTTCGAGCCCGACAGGCGATATGCAGGCGCACCCGGATTTGGTTCAGGCCGATGGAGGTCGTCTTGGCGGACAGCGGTTGGATGAGTCGTTTCGAGCGGATGCTCGGGAATCTTGCGGTCAAGTCGCACCGGAACCCGGCGGTCGCGCTGGTGATCGCGGGCGTGCTGACGGCGGTCGGTGCCTTCTTCTCGGCGCGGCTGCCGATGGTCGCCGACCTCGAGAAGCTGCTGCCGAAGACGTTCGATTCGGTGAAGGGCCTCGACCCGTTGAAAGAACGGTTCGGCGGCATCGGCTACGTGGTGGTCGTCGGCGTCAACGGCACCACCGAGCAGCTCAAGGCCTTCGCCGACGAATACGCGCCGCGCATGGAAAAGGAACTGCCCGGCATTCGGTACGTCGACCACAAGCGGTCGGGCCGATTCTTCGAAGAACGAAAGCTCTATTACCTGTCGCTGGAAGACCTGCAGGAAGTCGCCCGCCGCGTGAAGGAACGCGAGAAATACGAGCGTCGGCAGCTGAACCCGATGTTCGTGAAGCTGGACGACGAAGAAGTGCCGTCGCTGGACATGAGCGACATCGAGCTCAAGTACGGAACGCGTTCCGACCAGCGCCTCGCGTCGGGCGGTGACTACTACCTCGACGAAGAACGAAAGTTGGTGGTGTTGCTGGGCAAGCCGGATCAGATCGCCTCTGACCTGACCTTCAGCGAGCGCGTCGTCGTCGGGGCCGAAGACTACTTCAAGAAGCAGGATCTGACCCGGTTCGGGCCCAACTTCCGCATCAGCCTCACCGGCACGTTCAAGTACAAGGTCGACCAGCAGCGGCAGCTGTCGAACGACATGACGCGGGCCACGATCCTCGCGTTCCTGTTGCTCATCGGCTACCTCATCTTCCACTTCCGCGGGATCCTGCCCGTGTTCTGCGTGCTGGTGCCGGTCTCGGTCGGCCTCGCGTGGACGTACGGCGCCACCTTCTTCATCTTCGGTGGCATCAACATTCTCACCGGCTTCCTCGGCGCCGTCCTGGGTGGCCTCGGCACCGAGCACGGCATTCACCTGGTGGGCAGGTACAGCGCGCTGCGCAGCGAAGGGGAGTCGTCGGAAGAAGCGACGCGCGATGCCTTCTCTCACACGGGCAGCTCGGCGATTACGTCGTCGCTGGTTGCCGCGCTGACGTTCCTCTCGATCTCTTTCAGCGAGTTCGGCGCCTTCCGCGAGTTCGGCGTCATCGCCGCGATCGGCATGCTGGTCGTCGTCGCGTCGTACTTCCTCGTGCTGCCCGCCGTGTTTGGTCTCGCGGCCCGGTTCGGCTGGAAGCCGCGCGGCATCTCGATGACGAACAGCGAGCTCGCCCGCTGGCTGCCGAAGCACCAGGGCAAGATCGCGATCGTCATCGGCGCGGTGCTCGCGTTGATGATCTACGAAATTCCGGGCGTCCGTTTCGACTACGACTTCGGAGCGCTCGAGGATTCGACGCTGCCGTCGTTCGAGCTCGACGCCGAAGTGAACAACATCCTCGGCTACAACATGGAGCCCGTCGTCATCCTCACGGACAAGACGGCCAGCGAACGCATGCTGGTGGATGCGTTGAAGGCGCGCCAGAAGGAACAGGGCGGCAAGTCGACGATCGACTTCGTGGCCGCTCTGGACGATCTCGTGCCGACGCAGCAGGAAGAAAAACGCGAGGTCCTCGACCAGATCAAGAAGACGCTGGAGAAGGTCGATGCCTCGGCGCTGGAACCCGACACGGCCGAGCGCCTGACGAACTTCAAGAAGATGGTCGAGCCTCCACCTTTCAAGCGGGCCGACATCCCCATCTCGGTGCGCCGGCAGTTCGAAGGCATCAAGCCAGGTCAAGAAGGCGGCTTCGTTCTCATCTTCCCGAACATCAAGCTGTCGGAAGGGCTCGAGGTGGTGCGGTTCGCGAAGGAAGTGCGCGGCATCGAGCTGCCGAACGGCGAAAAGTTCTCGGCGGCCGGCGAGGCGATGATTCTGGCCGACGTGCTCTTGATGGTGCTTCGCGAGGGCAAGCCGATTTTGTTCGCGGCCATCTTCTCGGTGCTGGCGGCCCTGTGGCTCATGCTGCGGTCTTTCAAGTTGGCGCTGCTGTGCATGATGCCGACCATGCTGTCGATTCTGGCGCAGACGGGCCTGATGACGATTCTCGACCTGCCCTTCAACTACCTGAACATCCTGCTGGTGCCCGTGATGATCGGCACCACCGTCGACGCCGGCGTTCACCTGGTCTCGCGCGTCACCGAAAACAAGGGGAACTTCGCCGGCGTCTACGGCGAAACGGGCCGCGCCATCGTCGGGGGGCTCGTCACCTCGGGCGTCGGCTTCTCGGCGATGCTGCTGGCCGACCACCCGGGCCTCAACTCGATGGGCCGGCTCGCGATCCTGGGCTTTGCGATCAACCTGATCGTGATGCTGCTTTTTTTCCCGGCCGTCCTGCTTTGGCTGCAGCACAAGGGCCTCATCCGTTCGGTCGATGGGAATTCTGACGAGCCGGCTGCGTCAGTGAGCACAGATGCAAAACCTTAAGGAGAACAACATGTTGAAGACCGCTTTGATTCTCGCTGCCCTGGTGCCCACGATCGCGTTCGCGGGCCTTCCCGAAGACGGGAAAAAGCGCACCGAAGGGTTCATCAACGCCCTGCTCGCGGTGAAGTCGACCGTGAAGGGAACGCTGCCGAAGGCCGACCAGGACGCGAACGCCAAGACGTTCGCCGAGCTCGATGGCTTCTTCGACTGGGACTACTTGATGACCGAGCCGGTGAAGCCGCGCGCGGACAAGTTCACCCCGGCGCAGAAGGACGAGTTCAACAAGAAGTTCAAGGAAGTGCTGCGCCTGGCCGCGTACCCCGACTCGGGCAGCTTCTTCCGCACCGCGAAGTACTCGGTGAACCTCGGCAAAGAGACGGCTCCGGACAAGGTCACCGTGACGATTGACGCCAAGAAGGGCGACATCGAGACCAAGGTCGACATCCACTACAAGAAGGCCGGCGACGTGCTGAAGCTGTACGACGTCTCGTTCGACGGCGACTCGCTGGTGAAGGACTACCAGAACCAGATGGTTCGCATCATCGACAAGGGCGGCCCGACGGACCTGATCGCCAAGATTGACAAGCGGAAGGCTGAGCTCGAAAAACCGAAAAAGTGAATCCACTCCTGATCGCAGTCTTGTTAGCGGCAGAACCGGCGGCCGTCGAAGAGCCGCCGCCCACGGTGCTCGCTCCGCAGCGGGTGGCGGTTCGCCGCATGACGCTCGATGACTGCGTTCGAGAGGCGCTGAAGGAAAGCGGCACCCTGATCGAAGCCCAGGGCAAGGTGACCGAGTGGAAAGGCAAGCTGCTCGAGGTGGAAAGCGTTTACTGGCCCAAGCTTCAGGGCCTGGCCTTCCTCGCTCCGGTCTATGGGGTGAAGCTCGCGCCCGGAGCGACGCTGAATGATCGCCCCCACCCGCTCTACGAATCTGACTGGAAGAACCTGAACAGCTGGGGCCCGTACACCAAGCTGCAGCTGACCCTGGCGCAGCCGCTGTACACGTTCGGCCGTCAGCCGGCGGGTGAGAAGGCCGCTTCCAACCGGCTCGAGGTCGAGAAAGCGCGGTACCTGCAGGTTCGCAACACCGTCGCTCTCGAAGTGCGGCGCTACTATTTTCTTCACCTGTTCGCGCGGTCGATGCAGCCGGCGCTGGATCAGGCGAAGAGCATCCTCGATGAGGCCAACAAGTCGGCCC
>JAYUXE010000178.1:0-2416 GCA_043753165.1 Archangiaceae bacterium
GCCCGAGGCCGCACCGCAACTGCCTGACGAGCCCGCAGAGCCTGCGCCCGTCGCGGCCTCTGATGAAAGTGAAGCGCCCGAGCCTGCGTTGCCGTCGTGGGTGACGGGCGATGCGCCGGCGGAAGAATGGACTGCGCCGGCCGCTGTGCCCGAAGAAGCGGCCGCCTCGGGTGAAGAGTGGCAGGTGGACCCGCAGTCGCCGCTGGCGTCTGCGCCCACCGCACCTGAGATTCAGCCCGGCTTCCAGGCGTTGATGGTGCCGCGTCTCGCTGAGCTCGGCCCGAGCCTCGACTACAGCCACAACCCGGCGACGGGTCCGTTTCACGTGGGGCCCGAAGGTCTCGCGCTGGCGGTCAATGGCGAGATGCTGGCGCGCCTGAGTGGGTTGATCGCGGTGGTTGGCAATGTCGATGGCCAGCCCGAGCAGCGGCGCAACCGGGGCCGCGCCATCGAGCAGCCGTTTGGAGAAGGAGCGAACCAACTGCAGCGGCTCAAGGGCCACGGCACGATGTACCTCGACGCCGGCAAGTCGACCTTTCAGGCGATCGACCTCGACGACGACGGCGCCTACCTGCGGGAAGAGCGCGTCTTCGCGTTCGAAGAAGCGGTCGCGTTCGAGAACGGGCGGCTCTCGGCAGAAGGCATCGCCATCGACATGGTCCACCTCAAGGGCCATGGAGCCGTGCTGCTCAAGCTCGACGGGCCGCTGAAGGCGATTGGGGTTCCGCCGGGCTCACCGCTGAAGGTGCCGTTGGCGCGGTTGGTGGGGTGGTACGGCCAGGTCACTCCGCGGCTTCGGGTGTTCGTGGGGCAGGCGACGGTCGAGCTGACGGGCGAAGGCTACGCGCTTCTCGCAGCTGCCGGCGCGTGAGGATCCTCGACAGTGCGTCGTCGAGGGCGCTGCGCCGCTCGAACAGCGCGCGCTTCTCGAACGCGAGGTGGTGCAGGGTCGCGGGTCGGTAATGATCGAAGCGGGCACCCAGAATGAGGTGGTGCGCGCGTTCGACGCGTGCGTCAGCGGCCTCATCACGCCTCTTTCGGCTTCTCGCCCTTGATGCGGTCGACCGTCCACTTGCCGAGCATGGTGCCCACTTCGCGACCGGCGTTGACGCCGACGGCGCCGACGAACGCGACGACCAGTGCGGGGGCGGCAGCCGCCAGACCCTTCATGATTGATTGAAACATCGGTGTTCTCCGAGAGACGAGCGCGGAATGCGCGTCGCCTGGGCACCGATCATCGGCGCGAAGTCAGCGGCTGACAACGCCCAGCGACGACACGTACAGAACGACCTTCTTCGCCGCGCCCTGGTCGACGGTGAGCTTGAGCCCCTTCTTCGAGCTCGCCCATTCGGCGAACCACGCCTCGCCACAATCCGTCTGGGGCACCAGCGCCTTTTCCTTCTCGGTCAGGTACTGCAGCGGGTCGACGCCAATCACCGCGGAGTCCCGAATCGTCGGAGCGATCATCACCGCCCCCGACGGATACGGCCCCTTCATCGCCACCCATGAATCGTCCGCGGCGAAGAGCACCTTGAACGCGGTGCTGTCGTTGGTCCACACCTCGCCCTTGTTGTCGGTGAGCTGCGCCTTGTACTCGCCGACCTCGAGAATCAGCTGCCGGCGCGTGTTGCCCTTCGCCTGAAACGGCGTGGGGTCGACGGGCTTGCAGAGCAGGACGAGGGCGAGCAGGAATTTCATGGCTCAGGCCCCGGCGTGTTTCTCGATGAGCTTGCCGACGCGGGGCAT
The DNA here is from genome assembly GCA_043753165.1 of Archangiaceae bacterium. Lineage (GTDB taxonomy): Bacteria > Myxococcota > Myxococcia > Myxococcales > Myxococcaceae > JAGSPQ01. The sequence goes on from JAYUXE010000178.1 coordinate 1,747, forward strand.
CGCGGCTTCGACGTTCTTCTTCGCCGAGCCGCGCAGGCGGGCGTAGGTGCCCTTGACGATGGCGTGGGGCGAACGGTCGGCCTTGCCGTCGGTGAGCGCGAGCAGCAGGTCGGCGGCGCGGGCGGCGTTCTTGGCGAAGTACGCGGCGACGGGCTCGTTCTTCGCCCTGGCCTCGGCGTAGATGGGGTCGACGGCCTTCGCGAACTCGGGCAGCAGGTCGGTGACCGCGTTCTTCACGAAGCCGGGCTTCACGCCCTTGACCGCGGCGAAGCCGGCCTTGATCGCGATGCCCGAAAGGCCGGATTTGTCGGCGACTTCCTGGTCGACCAGGTTCACGCAGTCATCGACCACGAAGGACTTCTTCTCGGGGCTGGCAAGGACGTCGACGAGGTTGCTCATGGTGGCGCTTTGCTACCACAAGGGTGAGAAGCTTAGGCAATGCGGCTCCGTCTGATCCCCGTCGTGCTCGCGGCGATCGTCGCAGGGGTCGTGTTCTGGCGGGGCACGGTCGAGCCGAAGGAAGAGGGCGTGGTGGCGGCGATCGAGACGCAGCCGGCGAGGGCGCAGCGGCCATTCGACGTGCCGGAGCTCTTGCGGACGCCAGACGTCCCGCCTGCGCCACAGCTGGGACGATTCGAGCTGCAGCTGTTGAACGCGAATGGGACGAAGC
>JAYUXE010000179.1:0-5802 GCA_043753165.1 Archangiaceae bacterium
AAGGCCGTGCTGCGTGCCATGTGGGGCCGGCCCTATCTGTCGCTGGGAATGGGTGCCACCCTCTATGTGGTTCTCTGGGTGCCGGTGCTCAACTTCTTCCTCGTGCCGCTGGCCGTCGTCGCCGGGACGATGCTGTTCCGGCAGTTCACCGAGGTTGAGAAGGCGTGATGATTCTCATGTCGGAACGCGGGCCGGTGCGTGGGTGTTCTGGCTTCCAAGGGTGCAGCTGATTAGGCTTTTGCGAACTTCGTCCCAAATTTTTCCTTCGAGATCACCATGACTTTGCTTCGCCGCCTCTTTCTCGTGGCTGCGCTCCTCGGAGCGTGGGCCTTCGCGGGAAACGATCGCGCTCCGCTGTCGCTGACGATGTCCGAAGCGGTGGCTGCGCCGGCCCGCCTGGACCCCGACGAGAAGATCGTCAAAGGCCAGCACGACCTCTCGGCCCTGCGCGTCTTCACCAAAGTCATCCTCTACGTGAAGGACAACTACGTCGACCCGAAGCGGGTGAAGCCGAAAGAGATGATGGTGTCGGCGCTGGAGTACGTCGAAAAGACCGTGCCCGACGTGATGGTCGACGGCAGCGCGGAAAGCGGGGCGCTGAAGCTCAACGTCAACGGCAAGCTGAAGCAGTTCGACATCAGCAAGGTCGACTCGCTGTGGAAGATGAGCTTCACGCTGAAGGACGTCTTCGACTTCGTCGCCAAGAACATGCGGCCCGTCGAGGACACGCGCGAAATCGAATACGCCGCAGTGAACGGCATGCTGCAGACGCTCGACCCGCACTCGGTGCTGCTGCGGCCCGAGCTCTACCGCGAGATGAAGCTCACCACGAAGGGTGAGTTCGGCGGCCTGGGCTTCGTCATCCAGATGAAGGAAGGCAACCTAACCGTCGTGAAGGTGCTGCCGAAGACGCCTGCCTTCCGCGCTGGCATCAAGAAAGACGACCAGATCAAAAAGATTGGCGACGAGTCGACGGTGAACATGGACTTGAACGAGGCCGTCTCGAAGCTGCGCGGGGCGGTCGATTCGAAGATCACGATCACCATCGAGCGAAAGGCCTGGGAAAAGCCGACGCCGATGACGCTGACCCGCGCGATGATCACCGTCGACTCGGTGCAGTCGAAGCTGCTGAGCCAGAACGTGGGCTACGTGCGGCTGAAGAACTTCCAGGGCAACACGACGCGCCACCTGCAGCAGGCGCTCAGCGACCTCGACGCCAACGCGCGCGAGAAGGGCAGCCCCGGCGGCATCCGCGGGCTCGTGCTCGACATGCGCGGCAACCCTGGCGGCCTGCTCGACCAGGCCATTCAGGTCAGCGATTTGTTCGTCTCGCAGGGCACGATCGTCGCCACGGTCGGCTTCTCGGACAAGCTGCGCGAAGAGAAGAAGGCGCACGCCGACGAAGGCGATGACGTCTATCCGATTGCGGTGCTGCTCAACGCGGGCTCGGCCTCGGCGTCCGAAATCGTGGCCGGCGCGCTGAAGAACCTGAACCGCGCCGTCATCATCGGCCGCCAGTCTTTCGGCAAGGGCAGCGTGCAGGTGCTCTACGACTTCCCCGACGACAGCGCGCTGAAGCTCACCATCGCCAAGTACCTCACCCCGGGCGATGTCTCGATTCAGGAAGTCGGCATCACGCCCGACATCGAGCTGATTCCCACGCGCGTCACCAAAGACCGCCTCGACGTCTTTGCGCCGCGCAAGACGCTGGGCGAGGCCGACCTCGAGCACCACTTCAGCAACAGCAGCAAGGCCGAAGCGGTGAAGAAGCGCGAAGACGTCATCCTTCGCGAGAAGCCTTCCGAGTCGCTGAAGTACCTGAAGGACGAGCCGAAGGAAAAAGTCGCCGAGGCGCCGAAGCCGAACCCCGCCCACCCGAAAGATCCGAAGGCGAAGGGCAAGGAAAAGAACCCGCTCACCGATGCGCCCGAGACCGCGACCCCAGCCGAAGAGCTCGACGATCAGCTGGACGCCGAATCGCAGGACGAGGTGAAGGAAGACTTCGAAGTGTCGTTCGCGCGGGATTTCGTGATCGCCGCCCCGTTCGTTCGCCGCGACAAGATGATTGAAGCCGGCAGGGGCTTCATCGCCGAGAAGCGCCAGATGGAAGAAGCGCGCATCGGCGCCGCGATCAACGGCCTCGGCATCGACTGGACCCCGGGCGAGACGCCGAAGAACGTGCAGCTGTCGGGCGCGATCAAGCCGGGCATCGACCGCAAGATCGCCGCGGGCGAGACGGTGCAGGTCGAAGTCACCGCCGAAAACCGCGGCACCGAGCCCCTGCGCCGCCTGCGCGCGTGGACGGAAAGCGACAACGGCTTCCTCGACCGCCGCGAGTTCCTCTTCGGCATGTTGAAGCCGGGCGAGAAGAAGAGCTGGAGCGTGCAGGTCAAGCTCCCGAAGGATCTCACCTCGCGCCGCGACGGCGTGACCGTGAAGTTCCAGGACGACAGCGGTTTGCTGCAAGAGACCGTGATGGGCGAGCTCTCGTTCACCGAGCTTCCGCGCCCCGCGTTCGCCTTCAACTACCAGATCATCGACGACTGCCAGGGCTGCAACGGCGACGGCGCGATTCAGCGCGGCGAAGAAATCACCCTGCTGCTCGACGTCACCAACATCGGCACCGGCAAGGCGCTGGACACCTTCACCAGCATCAAGAACGCGTCCGACCAGAACATCTTCATCGAGAAGGGCCGCTTCAAGCTCGGTGAGCTCAACCCCGGTGAGACGAAGACCGCGAAGTTCAACCTGCAGGTGAAGAAGGCGTACGTGGGCACCGACTTCGGGCTGCGCATGGCGATCATCGACGAGCCGCTGGAAGAGTTCACCGCCGACAAGCTCTCGATTCCCGTCGAGCCCGAAAACGCGCCGGCCGTTGCGTTCGAGTCGCGCAAGGGCCCGGTGAAGCTGAACGAGAAGGCCGAGCTGCTGGCCAGCGCCGACCCGAATTCCCGCGTCCTCGCCCGCCTGCCGAAGGGAGCCGTCGTCAACGAGCTCGCCCGCGGCAGCGCCGTTGCCCGCGTCGAATGGGAGAAAGACCGCTTTGCCTTCGTTCGCCTCGCCGACGTGAAAGACGGCAAGGGCAGCAAGCCGGCGCCGATCAAGGACGCCACGTTCGTCGCGCTTCGCAACCCGCCTGACATCTCGCTGTCCGTCGACCCGTCGCAGGGCGGCGTGGTGGCCGACACCGAACGGTTCACGCTCTCGGGCGTGGTCAACGACCCGGCGCTGCTCGACGTCTACGTCCTCGTCAACGACCAGAAGGTCTTCTTCCGCAGCCGCGAGGCAGGGGAAGACCCCCGGCTCAAGTTCACCACCGACTTTGCGCTGCGCGAGGGCAACAACCTCGTCACCGTGGTCGCCCGCGAGAGCCAGGACTTCGCGAGCCGCAAGACGGTGGTGATTCGCCGACGCCCCGCGGCCGTTGCGCAGAAGACGTCGCCGGCTCAGACGAAGGCCAAGCCGTAGATTAATTGATCGGCTTCAGACCGGCAGATAGCGTCCGGCTCAGAATGCGGACGCTACGACTTCTCTTCAGCTTCGGGTGCCTGCTGATCGGCGCCGTGGCGTTCGCCGACCCGTACGACTTCCGCATCTCGAACCTCGGGAACCCGGTGAAGGGCGGGTTCAACTACACCCCGTCGGCCGACGCCAACTTCCGCGTGTTTGCCCGACAACTGGGCGCGGCGCTCACGTCCGTCAACCTCTCGCCTTCCGAGACGCTGGGCCATTCGGGCTTCGCATTCAATGCCGAGCTCTCGACGGTGTTCTTCGGGCAACAGCAGGTGAAGCTGCCCACCGAAGCTGAGTTTCACGGCCCGATGCTGATTCCGTCGGTGCACATTCGCAAAGGCCTGCCTTTCTCGTTCGAGCTCGGGGCGCGCGGCGCCTGGCTCGAGAAGAGCCGCATGGGCGCCGGCACCCTCGAGCTCAAGTGGGCGGTGAACGAAGGCTTCACCTACCTGCCCGACATCGCGATTCGCGGCAACGTCACCAGGCTGATGAACAGCCGCGACTTCGATTTGACGGCAGGCGGGGTCGACCTCAGCGTCGGCAAGCAGTTCGCGATCGGCGGGATGATCACCCTCACCCCCTACGTCGGTTGGAACCTCGTCTTCGTCAGCGCGTCCACGGGCTACGTCGACTTCAACCCGGGCCGCACCCTGGCCCAGTCGCAAGAGCCTTCGAGCAAGCCCGGTGAGGCCGAGCCGTTTCGCGACATCTCGTCTTTCCGGCCCGTTGAGCCCATCGACAACTCGCACCACCGCTTCTACGGCGGGTTTCGTTTCATCGGCGGCGTGGTGATGGTCGGCGCCGAGCTTTCGTACTCGGTGATCAGCCGGTTCCGCGACAAGCCGCTGGGCGAAGACGGCACGGGCCTCGATGTCGACGTGCCCTCGGTGTTCGCCATCAACGCGACCATCGGCCTCGACTTCTGAGCTTCCCCGGCGCGTTGGTGATGACGAAGTCGACGCCCTGATTCTGCAGGCGGTCGGCAACCGCGGCGTCGTCCACCGTCCACACCGCCACCTCGAGTCCGCGCGCGTGCCAGAACTTCACCCGTTCGGCCGTCACCTGAGAGTGATGCGGGTGCACCGTGTCGCGCCCCACCAATGGCTGCCACACCCACGCCTGCGGAAACCACGGCTTGTCCGGGTCGATCAGCAATCCCCGCTTCAGCTTTGGAGCGGCCCGCGCCAGCCGCAACAAGCACAGCGGGTTGAAGCTCGAGACGATGATCCGTTCGGCCTCGCCCCGCCGTTCGAGCAGGTGCGCGACTTCGACGGCCAGCCCCCGATCATTCGCCACGTCGCACTTGAGCTCGATGTTGACGAGGAAGCCCGCCGGCATTGCATCGAGCACCTCGTCGAGCAGTGGAATTCGCGCCGCTGCAAACCCCAGCGTGGTTCCGACGTCCGCCTGCTTCAGCTTCCACCAGCGCGTTCGTTCGATGACCCAGCGCTTGCCCGCCAACCGGCCCAGCGCCTCGTCGTGGCAGACCACCACTTCCCCCGACGCGCACCGCATCACGTCGAGCTCGATGCCATCGGCCTTCTGCCTGACCGCTTCGACGAACGCCTCGAGGGTGTTCTCGGGGAAATCGGCGCTCGCTCCGCGGTGCCCGAGGATCTTCATCGTGCCCGTTTCGCTGCCCTGCCGGGCTCCGTCAAGCGTCAGCCGTTGCGCCCGCTGCGACTTTGTGACTTCGTGTCGCCATGAACATGGGCATGGGCGAGCTGGTGATGCTCGTCGTGATCATCGGCATCATCTTCTCGGCGTCCCGCATGGGCTCGCTGGGCAATGCCATTGGCAAGTTCGTGTACTCGTTCAAGAAGGCCTCGAAGGGCGATGGCTTCATCGACGTGAAGCCCACCTCGAAGCTCGTCGGCAGCGCGCAGCCCATCGAAGACGCGCACGTCATCGACGAGAACAAGTCCTAGAGCAGCGCCCTCGCCCGCTTGTGTTCCGGGTCCAGCTTCAACGTGGCCTCGAGCGCCGCGACTCCTTCAGCGCGCTTCCCCAGGTCCAGCAGACACAGCGCGCGGTTGAAGTGCGTCGTGGCGTGCGGGCCGCGAAGCCGCAGCGAATGTTCGTAGTACGCCGCCGCCGCCGAAAGCTGCCCCGCCCGGTGCAGCACCGTCGCGATCTCGAAGGCCAGGTCGTGCGGCTCGGGCAGCTCGAACCGATGGCGCCACGATTCGTCCATCGCCGCCACCAGCCCCGCAATCTGCTCGGCCGGAGTCTCGCGCTCGCGCAACGGGCCCGCGATTCGAAGCAGGGCGTCCGGGTCGAACAGGGTGA
>JAYUXE010000180.1:0-2413 GCA_043753165.1 Archangiaceae bacterium
GTCCCTCGAAGCCGAGACGCGGCGCGCCGTTGCCTGGACGCTGTCTCTGACCATGGTGGCCGAGATGGTTCCAATCGGGCTGCAGGCGATTCGTGGCACTTCTTCGCACTTCAACCTGGAAGGCGCGTTCAACACGGCGATGTGGCGAATCATGCTCGTCGCGATTTTGATCGTGACGTTCACGATGGTCGGGGTGACGCTGGCCGCGAGCTTCCGCCCGCTGAGGTCTGTAGATGGCGCCCCGATGGATTCTCTGTTGGCAACCGCCTGGCGCGCGGGACTGTGGCTGTTTCTTCTCGCGGCGATCTCGGGCTTCGCGATGGGCGGGCGCCTGAGCCATTCAGTCGGAGGCGACGACAGAGGCGACCTGCGGGTGCCGCACTTCTTCGCCCTTCACGCCCTGCAGGTCGTGCCAATGGCGGCAGCAGTTCTCGCCTGGCTGCCGATCGCCAATGCCGCGCGGTGGGCGGTGCTGATTGCCGCGATCGTGGTTCAGGCGCTGCTCGCGCTCGCCACGCTCGTACAGGCGTTAGCCGCGAAGCCCGCCTGGTAGCTACCGCACCTCGGCTTCTGCCTTCCCCTGCGTGAGCCGGTACCGCTTTCGACTGTCGAGGTGGCGCCACGTCTGCACCGTGTTCGCCTTGTTGGGCCAGCGCACGGTGATTTCATCGACGGCGTTGCAGCCGCTGGTGCCGACGTGCACGGTGACGCCGTTCTGCATCCCCATGTGCCCGTAGCCGCCGCCGACTTCGCGGGTCCAGGAGTGGCCGCCGGCCTTGACGGTGACTTTTGCGCCGATGGCGCTCTTGTTGGTGGTGGCGCCGTCGCCGACGAGGTCGAGCAGCAGCCAGCCGCCCGTTGTGCCGAGGTTTTCGTACAAGTGCACCTCGTTCGCCTTCCACGTCGCCGAGCAATCACGCGCGGTGCCGCTGCCCACCACCACGTCGAGGTCGCCGTCGCGATCGAAGTCGGCGACCGCGAGCCCGCTGACGCACGCGTGGTGAATGCCCCAGGCCGCGCCCACTTCTTCGAACGTGCCGTTGGGAAGCTGGTGGAAGGCGAGGCCGAACTGGTCGGGATAATCCGTCGCGCCAACGAAGACTTCCTGCCGGCCGTCGTTGTCGAGATCGCCGCCCGCCGCGGTGATGCCGCCTTCATTCCAGCTGCCGACATGCGGCCACTTCATCCCCGACGCTTCATTGCCGGGCCGGAAGAATTGAAAGTTGCCGGGCGTCGAGCCGTTGAGAAGCATGCCTGACGGATCCGAGCTCTCGCCGATGTGCCAGTGCCGAATCGCGGCGTTGTACAAATCGTTGTCGCCGTCGTTGTCGAGGTCGCCGCACCAGGTGGTGAAGTTGTTTCCGTTGAGGCGGAAGGGCTGATCATCCGAGCCGACGCCCCACAGCTGGTCCGGAGGAGTTCCGCAGCCGATGACGGGAATCGCGGCGCCGATGCAGTCGGCGTTGGCCGGGTGCGCGGTGCAGAAGCAGGCGAAGAACTGGTTGTCCTTGTAGTCGGTGTTCTGGTCGCCGGCGAAGCCCGAAGGCCGCCCGCGCTCGGTGAACTTCCCCGTGCCGTCGTTCGCCCAGAGGTGATTCCACTGCCGGCCGTACGCGGTGACGATGAGCTCGCTGCTGCCGTCGTCGTCGAGGTCACACGCGGTGACGCCGTATGCCGGGCGATGCGAGGTGTCGTACGCGAAGCCCGTTGCATCGGTGAGCAGGTTCGCCGCCGCGGTGCCGTAGGTGAACCGCCCGTCGGCGCTGCCCTTGAAGAGCTGCGCCTGCACGCCCAGATGCGAGTAGCCGTAGCGCTGGTACCAGTAGCCCGCGAAGAGGTCGATTTTGCCGTCGTGGTCGGCGTCGACGAAGGACGCTCCGGTGATGGGCCAGAGCTGGCTCGCTGTCGGCCGAGAGTCCGACATCGCAGCGAGCGTGAAGTGCCCCGTGCCATCGTTGAGCAACACCTCGCTGCGATCGCCCGGGTCCGTCTGTGGCGCGTTCGGGTCGGTGTTGGTTCCAGAGAAACCATCGAGGTCGCCGTCGTTGTCGATGTCGGCGAACACCGCGAGGTGCGCCGCGCGGAGCTCGGTGGTCGACCCGCCGCGCACCTGGAAGAAACCACTGTCCACCGTCTCGTCGACGAACTGCCGGCCGCCGTCGACCCCCGGGCGGTTCATCAGCAGGTAGACCAGGCGCCGCCCACCGTCTGCAATCGACTGCCGAAGGTTGCTGCTGACCGCGTGCACGAGCAGGTCGGGGTAGCCATCGCCGTCGAGGTCGGCGGCCGAGAGCCGGTTGCCGACCACGCCCAGGCCCCCATCGCGGTGCAGGTTCCACGAAGCCGTTGCGTCGACGAAGAGCTTGCCCGTCACCACCGGGTCCGCGCCGCAGACCACCGTCGGGCCGGCGTC
>JAYUXE010000181.1:0-2413 GCA_043753165.1 Archangiaceae bacterium
GCCGACGACGAGAACCCCGCCGACATCGCCTGGGCGCGCGTCACCAGGCCCATCTGTGCCCGCGCGCGCGCGTCCATCTTGCTGCGCTTGTCGTCCCCCATGCTCACAACACAGCACGAGAGTCTGACATGTAAGGCGGACGCTGCGTGAGAGCGTCCGCCTCGCTTGGTTCCGAGGCTGCGGAGTTTCGCCGCCGACTTTCAGGGTACCCACCGTCGGTGGTCGCGTGAGACGCGCGGCTCCTGCGTTGCCGCTTCGGTGCCGGCGGGTCGCAACGACGTTGCCGAGGAACCCGTGCGAGAAATCGTTGCCTCTGCGGGTTCTCTCATCGGCCGTCGGGCATTGACGGGGAAGCTGTTCAGGCGGCTGGGCGATGATTCGTGCTGCTGGACGCTCTCACCGTCGGTATGCGGTGGTGAGAGCGTCCACCTCGCAGTTTCGGGCCCCTTCCCCCGTCAATGCCAACGGGCCGTTGAGAGAACCCGCGGAGCACCCGATTTCTCGCGCGGGTTCCTCGGCAACGTTGCTCCGACCCGCCGGCACGAAACGGCAACGCGCAGGGGGCACGTCTTCCGCGACTGCCGGCGGTGGGTACCTCGAAAGCCGGCGGCGAAACTCGCAGTCACGGCATCGAGGCGCGCGGCCCAGGCGACCCATCCGTCGGCTGCGGTGCGGCCAGAGTTGAACGAGGCCTTATTCGTCGCGGTTTTGAACGAACTCGAACCCGAAGCGGCCCTTGACGCACAGGTGCCCGCCGGTGACCGAGTTGTCGGACGGCGAAGTGACGCGAACGATGCGGTTGTCCTGAACTCTGAGACTCAAGGTGCAGCCGACGCCGCAGTACGGGCAGATGGTGTCGGTGACGGTCTGGCGCGACTCGTCCCAGGTGCCCTTGTTGCGCAGCTCGAACTCGCTCTTGAACATCAGTGCGCCGGTCGGACACGCGCCGACGCAGTTGCCGCAGTAGACGCACGCAGACTCGGGAATCGGCACCGCGTGCTCCGTCGAAATCCGCGCATCGAACCCACGGCCCGCGACCGAGATCGCGAAGGTGTTCTGCGCGTCCGTGCCGCACGCCTGCACGCACTTGTAACAGAGCATGCACTTCGTCGAATCGAACACGTACAGGTCGTTGTCGACCTTCGCCGGCTGCGCGACCGTCGCTGCGCGCGCACCATCCGTCTCTTCGTGGTGCCCCGGAATCGATGCGTCGCGCACGCCCGCCGCCGATGCCGCGTCGCGCGGGCCGAATCGTTCAGGCTTCGCGCCATACCTATCGGCGTACGCCTTGAACGCCGGCGCCGTCGACATGTCGACCGACGACCCCAGCAGCTCGAGCACCAGCTTCCGCGAGGTGCGCACGCGTTCGCTGTCGGTCTTCACCACCATGCCCGCTTCGACCTTTCGCGAACACGCCGGGGCGAGGACGCGCGCGCCTTCGAGCTCGACCACGCAAATCCGGCACACGTTGATCGGCGTCAGATTCGCGGCCCAGCACAGCGTCGGAACCGAGACGCCCACCGACTCGCACGCCTCGCGCAGCGTCGACCCTTCTTCTGCCGACACCGCCTGCCCGTCGATCGTCAGCGACACGTTCATGGCACGAACCTCTTCAGCGCCGACTCGATGGCCGCCGATGCCGTCTGGCCCAGACCGCAGATGGACGCATCGCGCATCACCTGGCCGAGGTCGTTGAGAAGCTTCAGGTCGTCGCCGCGCGGCTGCCGATTGCCGAGCCGCGCCAGCAGCTCTTCCTGCCGCACCGTGCCCACTCGGCACGGCACGCACTGCCCGCAGGACTCGTCGCGAAAGAACGCCGCGATGCGCCGCAAGATCGGCATCAGCTGCACCTTCTCGTCGAGCACCAGCACGACACCCGAGCCGAGCGTGGCCCCGATTCTTCGCGTGTCCTCGACGGTCAACGGAACGTCGAGCTGCGCGCCGCTGACGAAGGTGCCGGCCGCTCCGCCGAGCAGAACGGTTTGAATCTTGTCGCCGCCCCCTGCGATCGCGATCAGCTCGCGAAGCGGCATGCCGAATGGGACTTCGTACGTGCCGGGACGCGAGACGCAGCCGCTGACGCAGAACAGCTTCGTGCCCGGCGATTCCTTCGTGCCCAGCGACGTCCATTCAGCCACGCCACCCCGGATGATCTCGAGCGCGGCGATCAACGTCTCGACGTTGTTGATCGCCGTCGGCTTCCCGAACAGCCCGATGTTCGCCGGAAACGGAGGCTTGCTTCGCGGCTCACCGCGCAGACCTTCGATCGAATTCAGCAGCGCCGTCTCTTCCCCGCAGATGTACGCACCCGCGCCGCGCCGCACCTCGAGCTCGAACGTGCCCAGCAGGCCCGCCAGTCGCGCCTGGTGAACCGCGTTCTCGAGCCGTTCGGCCGCCAGCGGGTAGTCGCCAC
>JAYUXE010000182.1:0-5794 GCA_043753165.1 Archangiaceae bacterium
TCCTGGTCGAACTCGACCAGCGGAGTGCTCACGTCCTGGTACCGAACGGGCCGTGGCCTCCGGAATGAGAACTTCAAAATCGTGTTCAACGCCGCGGTCAACGCCATCGACTCGCCGACCACCAACAGGTCGTTCGCCCAGTCACCCCACGGCCCTTTGGTCGGCAGCGCCAGGCTCTCGAGCCCCAGGTAGATGACGGGCATCGCGATCGAGATGGCCAATGCCACGTCTCCGAACGCTTTCCACTGTGCCGAGCTGCGCCCGACGGCATACCGATCGAAGCCCGTCAGGTCAGCGGGGTTGCACCGGCCATTGCCAATGGGTCGCCGGCACGAAATGTCGCCTTCCAGGGTGGGCTTCACGAAAACTTCGACCACGCCGTACAGCCCGAAGGACATCGCGGTGATCGTCGCTTCGATGGGCAGATCGACGCTGTAGACCGACAGGTTCGGCTTCGAGATCAGCGGGCCCGTGCCACCGTCCTGCACGTATTCGGGCGCCAGCGCCGGAGCGAACGTCTCTTTCAGCGTGTTCGAGACCGTGGGCACATCGCCGCCGTCGACGGTGACGGTCTGGTCCGAACGGTCGACGGTTCCGGCGTCGGTGACCTGAATTTGCGACGCAGGGGTGACGGCCAGCACGGCCGCAAGCCAGATGAACATGTGGGGATCCCGTTTCTCTTTTGAAGGCGACTCGTCGCCGCGTGACGCGACCGATACATTGCAGCCGGTCGTGAAGATTTCGTGAAGGAAACTAGTGTTTGCCGCCTTTCTCTTCGACGTACTTGAACCCCAGCAGCGTGGCGCGCTTGCCGTGGGCTTCGTTGCTGATGAACAGCGTGCCGTCTGCCGTGAAGGCGATGCCTTCGGGCTGAGCAAAAATCGCAGGGTCGAGCGCATCGACCCGCGTCAGCGCCCCGCCATCGCCGAGGACGATCAGCATCTTGGCGCGGGTCGAGATGATGTAGAGGTCGCCGGTCTTGGGGTGGACTGCCATCCCTGAGGATGCAAAAGATTTCCCCTGCATTCCTTTCAGCTCGGGCTGCTCGGGGTGGGCCTTGATGTAGTCGTCGATCGACGCTTCCTGCAGCACGTAGGCAGGCTCGCGGTGAAGGGACTTCAGCCCGATCGGCAGGGAATAGATCTCGAACGCCTTGCGGGTTTTCCGGCTCTTCGATGCTTCGTTCTTGCACGACAGCAGCAGCCGCTTGCGGCGTGGCTCGTAGGCGATGCCTTCCATGTCACAGGCGAGGCCGAGGCGATCTTTGAAGTCGATGAGCTCGGGCTCGCCGCCGTTGACGGGGTCGACCACCATCACCGCGCCTTCGCTGCGCCCGACGTAGACCTTGTCTTCGACCTCTTCGACGGTTTCGTAGTCGCCGCGCCGTTTGAGGTCGATCTCTTGAAGAATCTCGCCGTCCTTGGTCGAGATGCGAAACAGGGTCGGCCGTTCGTCGTGAACCGCCCAGAGGCTGTCGGGCTCTTTCGAGGCCGAGAGCCCCGAGATCTCGTCCAACGTTTTCGACAGCACGAACGTCGAGTCCGGCTTGTTCAGCTGGTACCCCACGGGCGGCGCGGGCGGGGTGGCATCATCCTTTCCAGGCTCGCCCGCATCCGGCATCGCAACCGGGGCCGGCGTCTCCGGTGAATTCGCCTTTGCCTCGAACGCAGCCTTCGCCGCCAGTGAAGGCGAGCCCGCGTCCTCGCTGGGCTCCGCCTGGAAGTCCCCCCCGTCTTTCAATTCCTCTGCCCCCAGGGTTCGGGTCGCCAGCCGAAGGGCGATGATGAGGCACGCGCCGACGATCACCGTCAGCGAGATCCACGTGCCCCATTCGGCTTTCGTTTTCAGAAGTGCCCCACGACGCTGAGGTGGGTCGCGCCGCTGGCAGGGTCGACACTGACGACGGGGGCGACGATGGGTTGTTTGATGTGAAGGTACGGCACCAGGAACCCGCCAAACGCCCCGACCGCGAGCCCGACGATGACGTCAGTCGGGAAGTGCTGCCCCGCCTGGACGCGTGAAAACGCGGTCAGCCCGGAAAGCAGGACTCCGGTGCCCAACACCACCCAGCGCACCGGCGACTTCGGGTGGCGAAGGAAGATGGTGGTCGTCATCGCCGTCGTCGCGGCCGTCACGAGCGAGGTGTGCCCTGACGGAAACGAGAGCTCCTGATCGAACTGCGCCAGCGGGATGTCGATGTCCTGGTACCGAACTGGCCTCGGCCGCCTGAACGAAAACTTCAGAATCGTCTGTAGGGCGGCCGTGAGCGCCATCGCCTCGCCGACCACGAGCAGGTCGTTCGCCCAGTCGCCCCACGGCTCGGTGGTGGGCAGCGCGAGGCTTTCGAGACCCAGGTAGATGATGGGCATCACGATCGAGACGCCCAGCGCGGCGTCGCCAAAGCCCTGCCACTCACTCGACTTGCGACCGACGGAATAGCGGTCGAAGGCGGTCAGGTCGGCCGGGTTGCAGCGCCCGTTTCCCACCGGCTGACGGCACGAAAGGTCGCCTTCCAGCGTCGGCTTCACCAGGAAGTCGACCACCGCATAGAGCCCGAACGACGCCGCGGTGATGGTGGCTTCGATTGGCAGGTCTACCTTGTAAACAGACAGCTGCGGCTTCGCCGTCAACGGGTCCATGCCGCCGTCCTGCACCAGCTCGGGCGCCAGAACCGGAGCGAGCTTGTCCTTCAGCGTTCTCGAAACGGTGGGTACGTCTCCGCCGTCTGGGGACACTGTCAGGTCCGACTGGTCTTCCGGGCCCGCATCGGTCGTTTGCACTTCGGTCGATGGCGTGAAGGCCAGAAGGGCCGAGAGCAGCACGATCATGTTTTAAAACCCCGTCCCTGCGAAGAGTGGCCCGACCGCGAAGCTGATGCGCTGCGCCCCGTCGAGGCTGCGGTGATAATTCAGAGACAACCCGACGAGGTCGACGATCGACCACCAGACCCCACCGCCGTAGTTGAAGTGGTACGCGTCGGTGACGCCGGCTCCGAAGACGCGGCCGTGGTCGACCGACAGGTTGATTCCGACGGTGCCGGGGATCCCCGAGTAGAGGCGGAAGACGTCGATGCGCAGGTCGGTGGTGTGCGCGAAGGCCACGTCGCCCGCCAGCTGATCGCGGTGATAGGCGCGAAGCTGCGAGTCGCCCAGCGTCGGAGCGAAATAGAACGGGTGGTTTCCAACGATTCCTTCGAGGCTGGCGCGGGTGAGGATGACGAAGCGCTGGTGGGAATCGATCGGAATCGCGGTGGCGCCGGCGAGCTTGTAGGTGGTCGAGAAGTCCTGACCCTTCTTCAGGTCGTAGCGGGCGGTGACCGAGCCGTGCAGCGCCACGCCGCGGCGGGGCAGGGTGAGGCTGTCGAAGGTGTTCGTCTCTGCGTAGACCCGCGCGCCTCCGAAATACTTCGCGCCGAACGTGTCGGGGGTGACGTCGTCTGAAACGCCCGCAAACCGCCCCGGCGTGTTCTCGGTGACGATCGCCTGCGCCGTCAGCTGGGCCCCGACGCGCGAACGGGAGCCCCCGAAGCCATACGACAAGCCGTATCGGCCTTCGTACCAACCCTGGCGAACCCGGTAGTAGGCCTCGAGCCCAGGCGGCGCGTCGACGAACACATTCGTGTAGCCGTAGAAGTTGCGGGTGTACGTCGGCGTCGTCGCGATCAGGTCGAGTTCCTGGTCGAGCAGGCCGGCGCTCTGGGGAAACAGGCCGTGGTACCTGCCCTGCAAACCGAGGTTCTCGGTGGCGAAGAACAGCGAGACGTCGTGCTTCGCGGCAAAGGGCGCGCGCTTCCAGGCCTGGGTGATGTACGTGAACATGCCTCCGATGAACAACCCGTCGTCGGGGTTGATCAAGATCCCCGGCATGAACATGCCGTAGTCGGGCTCGTGGTTTTCGCGTTGCTCGTACTGGTTGAGATCGGGCCTTTCACTGCGCTCGTCGTCGACCGCGAGTGACGGGTCGAGGGTGCCGCCATTGGGGCTGTCGTACCATTCGATCGCACCCGCCTCGAGCTTCGCCCCCTTTTCGGCCGCAGCCAGCGTTTCCTTGCCCTGCCCGCCGATGAACTTGATGTCGATCTTCGAGTGGGGCTTGCCGTGCACCAGCAGGGTGTCGTCCCCTTCTTGCGCGTACAGGTGAACTTCCTTCGTCTCGCGCGGCAGGAAGGTGCGGTCGTAGTAGGTCTGGCTTTTGGCGGTGCTGACCGTCACCCGAACGGTGCCTTCGGCGCCGAAGTAGACATCGAAGCGATCGGCGTTCTTCGAGCCCAGGACGTCGACGTTGCGCGCGAGGATCCGGTAGAAGTCTTCGGCCGCCTCGAGCAGCGTGTCCCGGCGTTCTTTCAGCCCCGCCACGAGCTTCGCGCCTTCGAGGTCGAACGCCTCTTTGTGCCACGTCTTGAAGGCGTCTTCGATCACCTGATCGGTGAGCCCTTTCTGCACCGCGGCCGCCTGCGCCATGAACCGGTCGTATGGCACCGAGGCGAGGTAGAGCGCGTCGAAGTCACGCGCGTTGTAGTTGAGCCACCCGATGCGGCCGTAGCTGCCGCTGTACGGCTGCAGCGATCGAGACTGAGGCACGATGAGCCGGGCGAACATCAGGCCGACGCCGTCGTACCGGCCGAACGCCTGGTCGCGATCCAACGGAATCGGGGTGTAGAGCTTGTTGCCGTCGTCGTCGGTGCGGACGGCGAAATCCCACTGGCCGCGGTGGCGATCCCAGTCGCCGATGAGCATGTCGAGCAGGCGTGCGCGCACCATCGCGTCCGCATCGAGGCGGTGCTTTTCGGGGTGATCGAACATCTTCACGACGAACTGTTCGTGGTTCTTGAAGCGGGTCTTGTTTTCCTTGTCGTCAGGGCCCACGAGGCCTTCAGGCATCGGGCCTTCGTCTGGCTCTTTCGGGCGCTGCTCGACCGACACCACCTCGTTGGTGATGAACCCGCGGTACTCGCCCAGTGCTTCCTGGTCGGGCAGGTACATCAGCCGCGGCGTCGGGTGCCTCACGTCGATGGCCTTCGCCAACACAGGCACTGCCAGCGCGGCTTCCGGGTGCGTGGCGGTGAAGCCGTGATCGAGCAAACGGCCCAGGAAGCCGATCTGGTTCATCGGGTACGGCAGCAAGCGGCTCGAGTCCTTCGTCAACGCGCGAATCGAATAATCGCCGCCATTCTTGTCTTTGACGCGGATGCTGTTGGTCTGCGCTCCACCGCCGATGCGGGTCGGCTCGAGCCCGCCCTGTTCGGTGGCAAGGTCGAGCACCGGGTAGGACATCTGCACGCCGTACGATTCTGCGTAGTAGTCGCCGAGGAAGAGCGTGATGAACCCCGGAAACTGCCACACGTTCTTTTTCGTATAGGCCGCCATCACCGGGCCCTGCGGCATCGGCGGGGGCACGTCGGAAGGCGGCTGGGCCAGGGCCTTGGCGGGCAGCAGCGGCTTTTCGAACACCTGCTCGTTGGCCCCGTTGATGAGTCGAATCTTGCCAGTGCCTTCTGGCTTGAACGTGAGCTCGGCCCAACCCGGCGTCGCGGCCGAGTAGTCGCCGTCGTTGGCGCGCACCACGGGCGTCGCTTCGTTTCCAGAGGTGCCCGCGATGACCTGCGTCTGCGCCTGCAGCTCGAGGTACTGAAGGCTCGCGTCATGGCCCGACGCGAAGATGAAGCCGCCGGTGCGATTGCCTTCGTTGCGAAGAAACTCGGTGTACGCATGGAAGATGGGGTGCGGCTCGTACTGCTCGACGAGCCCCATCCACCGCGCGAAGACCCACGCGGTTCCAACGATCGGCAGCGGGG
>JAYUXE010000183.1:0-5794 GCA_043753165.1 Archangiaceae bacterium
CTACCGCATCGTCACCACCGACTTCGTGGTCGACAAGCTAATCAGCGATTTTGGTTTGCCGACGCCTACGACCGAGCAAGTTCCCGGCGGAAACGTGCGCGAAGAAGTGACGCGCTGGCTCACCGTGCCGCGCGTCGGCGACATTCTGCTGCAGCCTGCCGACCCCGCGAAGAAGACGCGGTGGACGGTGAGCTACCGCCTGCAGCTCGACATCACGAACGTCTCGATTCGCAATCCCGACACCGCGCTGTTCACCGAGACGCAGCTCGCGCGCAGCGAGTCGCGATCGATCGCGGGCGAGACCGAAGTGCGCGCCATCGGTGACAACCCGGCCTACTCGCTGGAATCGCAGCTGCGCGTTCGCTACGGCTATCTCGAGACGAGCGCAGGCGGAAACAACAACGTCGACATCTCGACCTTCCGTTCACTCGCGAATGCCCGGAAGGTGTTCGGCCCGCCGGCCTGGTACCTGCCGCAGCCGTACGGCGACTTCTACGTCGAGACCGAGCTGACGCGGCCGGTGACGCGCCGCTACCACCACCTGCAGCTGCTGCCTCAAGCCGGCGTGCGATTCGAGCTCTGGCCGACGTTCGCGCTCTACGTCGGTGGGGGTCTGACGTGGGAAGTGTTCGCGCGCGCGGAAGAGCTGACCCCGAAGGCACCTCCGGCGGCGGCGGTGGTGGTTGCGGGCTGGCAGCTGCGGCCCACGAAGCTCGTGCAGCTCGGCGCGCGGTGGCTCGAGCTCGAGAGCAACCTCGACGTCTTTGCGCGCGACCTCGATGGGCCCACGCAGGTGCAGGCGCGCGGACGCGTGCGTCTGCTGTTTCCGCTGTTCTCCGTCTTCTCGTTCACCGCCACGTACGACCTGTTCCTTCGATATGCGGCGAGCCAGGTGGGCGTGTCGCACGACCTCTATGTCGGCCTGCAAATCGCGCTCGGCCGGTCGTACCAGGCCTTCGTGTTTTGAGCCGTCAGGTCCCGCAGAACGTGCGGTGCACCCGTTCGTCCACCGTTGGCGCCTCGGCGAGGTCCGCGGCCTCGGGCTGTTCGTCGTAGGGCCGTTCTAACGTTTGAACGAGCCGTTCGAACGGCGCGAAGTCGTCCCGGATGGCGGCGCGAATCGCCTGCTCGACGCGGTGGTTGCGCGGGATGAAGGCGGGGTTCACGCGGCGCATCGCTTCCGCGCGGCTCTCAGGCGTCGCGCCTTCAGCAGCGAGACGGCGGCGCCACGCAGCGGCCCAGTCTGCGAATGGAACGGAGCCGTTGGACAACGCGCGGAAGAAGACGGTGTGGTCGGCGCCGTGCTTCGCGAGCGTCTGGAACAAGTCCGACACCAGCGCGGCGTCGTCCTCTTCTTCGCGCTGCAGCCCGAGCTTCGCGCGCAGGACGGTGGCGTGTGCCTTCTCGAACAGCGCGGGAAAGCGGTTCACCTGCTCGGTGGCGAGGCGAATCGCGGTGGGCTCGTCATCATCGAGAATCGGCAGCAGCGCCTCGGCGAGCTTCGCCATGTTCCACTGCGCGATGCGGGGCTGGCTGCTGAAGCCGTAGCGCCCATTGCGGTCGATTGCGCTGAACGTCTTGTTCGGCTCGTACTCGTCGAGAAACGCGCAGGGCCCGTAGTCGATGGTCTCGCCGGAAATCGACGTGTTGTCCGTGTTCATCACGCCATGCACGAACCCGATGCCGAGCCACTGCGCGACGAGGTTCGCCTGCGCTTCGATGACCCTCGACAACAGCATCAGGCCCGGGTTGTTGCCCGCGGCGTCGGGGTAGTGGCGGCGAAGCGCGTACAAGGCGAGAACGCTCAAGGCTTCGCGGTCGTCGCGCGAGGCGAACAGCTCGAACGTGCCGACCCGAATGTGGCTCGCCGCCACACGGGTGAGCACGGCCCCGGGCTGCGTCTCTTCGCGAACGACCGGCTCACCGGTGGTGACCGCGGCCAGGGCGCGCGTCGTCGGCACGCCCAGCGCGAACATCGCCTCGCTCAAGATGTACTCGCGAATGACGGGGCCCAGCGCCGCGCGTCCGTCGCCACCGCGCGAGAACGGTGTGCGGCCTGCGCCTTTGAGCTGAATGTCGCGGCGTTTGCCGTCGGTGCCGACGACTTCGCCCAGCAGAATCGCGCGCCCGTCGCCCAGCTGCCCCGCGAAAGAGCCGAACTGGTGGCCCGCGTACGCGAGGGCAATCGGCTCAGAGCCTTCGAGCGCCGTGTTGCCCGACAGCACGTCGGGCGTGAGCGCCTTCGCGTCGAGGCCCAGCGTCTGCGCGAGCGCCGCGTTCAGCCGGATGATGCGCGGCGCCCGCACCTTCGTCGGCACGATGGGCGCGTAGAACCTGCTGGGAAGCCGGGCGTAGGTGTTGTCGAACGGAACCATGCGCAGGTCACTAACCCCGCGCGCTGGGGAGGGCGCGTGAAAAGGATTCGTCCGTTCGACCAGGTCCGGCACCGTGCTGCGGACGACCGCGCCGCAGCGTGCGCGGGTGCTACGAAGCGCGGCTTGCCGGCACAAAGAAATGACGGGCTGCAGTTCGCGCGCGGGTTGGCGTGCCTGGGGGTGTTTCTCGGTCACGCCGGCTACTACTCGGGCGTGTTGTCGCAGCATGAAGCGCCGGATTGGCTGATGGGTCAGCTGCCGACGTTCGGCGTCCTGCTGTTCTTCGTGCTCTCGGGATTTCTGATGGGGAGAATCGCGGTCGCTGGTCGCACGACTGCGGGCCAGTTCGCCTGGCATCGGTTCGCGCGCATCTACCCGTCGTATTGGATCGCGGTGCTGCTCAACGTGCTCGTGTTGTTGGCGCTCAATCAGCCCGTGGCTGCGCCTGACCCGACGTACCTGTTGCTGCTGCCTCTGAACTTTGGCGGGACGCCTTACGAAATTCCGGCCTGGACGCTGATCTACGAGTCGATGTTCTACATGCTCGTCTGCGCGCTCATCGCGTTGCGCGCCGGCAAGCGCACCCTGCTGACCTTCTGCCTCGTCTGGGCCACGGCCATCATTGCGCTCGACTACGCGGAGCTCGTCTATTTCCACCACGTCGCGCCGGGGCGCTTCATCTTTGTCTCGCGCATGAACCTGCTGTTCATCGCCGGGATGCTGCTCGCGTTGATCGGCACCCGATGGTTCGCGCGGGTTCCTTTCGCCGTGCTGTTGGTTGCAGCGGTTGGTCTCTGGTGGGTCGGCCTGAAGCTGTCGCCGATGCTGGTGGTCCCGCATCTCGCGTTCGTAACGTCCAGCGCGCTCACGTTGATCGCCTTCTCGCAGGTGACGTGGAAATCGCGCGTCCTCGTGAGCCTCGGCGACGCGTCCTATGGCATCTACCTCGTTCACTACTTCGTGCTCACCGCGCTGTTCCGCCTGGCAGCACGGGCGGGTCTCGTTGCGAGCCTCCCCGTCGCCTTCGCCGGCTTCGTGGTGCTCGGCCTCGCGATCTCCTGGGCCTATGGCGCGCTCGAGTTCAGCCTGTACCGCAAGGTCACGGCGAAGACGTAGCTCACCGGCAGTCGTTCGCCGCCCAACGAAGCGCGAGGTCTGTACCGGTCGCGTCGATCATCGACCGGTACACTTGAACCCCCTTCATCCCGGTGCCGGTGTCCGTGCCACCGCGCGCGACGAAGCCAATCAAAGGAAAGGACTTGTTGAAGTCGATGAACGGATACGAGCCGAATGAGCCGGCGCTCGAGAAGCGTTCCGTCGCGCACGCAGGCGTCCAGGTGGCGGCGTGACACTCGTTCCAGTTGCCGAGCCCGTAGTGCCAGACCTCGGCGGGCGAATCGTTCGTCAGCGGTGAGAACTCGATCGCGATGCCCGCGGCGGCCGTCTGATCCGACAGCATCTGGCTCAACGTGTCTGCCTTCAGAATCTCCCCGGCCTGCAGCTTGAGCAGAAAGGGGGCGTAGTCGCCGGCGCGGTAACGCATCGCTCCGGCGGGGTTGGGCGACGCGCCGACATCGGAGAATGGATAGAAGGCGCCGGGCCCGACGACGGCGGCGGGGGCAGTGGGGGTGACGACGCCGCCGAAGACGCCATGCAGCTCTTTGTACTTCTTGAACAGCGCCGCCCAGCTGGGGACGCCAGCCGCGTTGACGGCCATCAGCGCGGCGGCGCTCAGGTGCGAGCCGCTGTAGAAGAACGTGCGCGGTGCGTTGGCGACGAGGTTGCGGGGCACGTTTGCCGTGACGAGCCGGGTGACGCAGGCGCCGTGCGAAGAGACGGCCGCCGGCGTGCCGAGGCACGGCTGGCCACCCTGCACCGCCTCGAGCTCCAGGCCCGATGAGAAGCTCAGCAGGTGGCGCAGCGTCACGCTGTTCAGCCGGCTTGTCGCAGGAAGCGCGCCCGTCTCTGTCTTCCAGAACGTCCCACCCGTGCCGTCGGGCAGGAAGTCGCGCGCAAGCGAATCGAGCGTGAGTGGATTGCCGTTCACCTTTCCGTTGCCCGGATACAGCTGCGGATTGCTAACGACATCGAGGATGACGCTCGCGGTAATCATCTTTGCCGTCGAGGCCGATTGCGTCGTCGCGTTCTCGTCGACCACACCGTCGATGTTCCGCGCATGCTTGAAGATGCGGCCATCGATCGCCGGCCGCCGAAGCTCAACGTAGAAGCTGTGGTCGGTCACCGTCGCCTGGAGCGCGGCGCGCATCTGGTCTTCGAGCGCGGTCAGCTGCGCGCCGGTACACCCCGCGTCGGACAGGGTGCCTGCGTCGGGCATGGTGCCGGCGTCCGTGCCAGCGTCGACGGGCATGTCGCCCGCGTCCGTGACGACGACCCCACCGCCGCAACCTGCCAACATCCCCAGAAAGACGACGAATGGTGTGCGCATGGCCGTCAAACCCGGAAGCCGCGAAGAAGTTTCAGCGGTGCTGCATGGCCAGCGCCCAGGGGTCGACGCCCGCGACCCAGAAGTAGAGCGGAATTGCCAGCCACGCGTGGATGACTCCGATGGGCCAGACATTGCGCCAGCGCAGGTAGATGGGGGTCACCGCGAGCCCGAGCACGAAGGTGCCGACGGTGGCGAGCATGTCGGGCAGATGCAGCGAGCCAAAAATGGCCGAGGTCACGACGACCGTGACCCATGCGGGCACCCGCGTTGCCAGTTGCCGCGCGAGCACGCCCTGAATCAACCACTGCTGCACCCACCCGTACGCCGGGTAGAGCGCGAGGAGAATGAGCATGTTGCTGTTGAAGCGGAAGGTGCCCTGGCTGAGGCCGTACGCGGCCATGCCCAGGCTTGCGACGCCGAGCACCACGAGTGATGCGAAGGTCGCCGGGCGCAATCCTTCGCGCTGAAATCCCATCGCAGCCAGACGCGGGCGGTCTTTGAGCAGCAGGTAGCCGAGGTACCCGACCCACGCGATGCAGATGACGACGATCTCCATCACCTCTGGGTAGAAGCGCTCGAGCGGCAGCACGTGAATCACCGCCGTCGCGATGGCAGCGCTGAGCTCGATCACATCCTGCCGGCGGCTCGTCGGATTCAAAGGGTTAGCATCGCGCGAGCACGAGGCTGACATTCGAGCCGCCGAAGCCGAAGGAGTTCGACATCGCGTGCGTCATCTTCACGGCCTGCGCGACCTTGGGCACGAGGTTCAGCCCGTCGGCGCCTTCGGGCTCGTCGAGGTTCAACGTCGGCGGCGCTACCTGGTCGCGCAGGGCGAGCACGGTGAAGATCGCTTCGACGGCGCCGGCCGCTCCGAGCAGGTGGCCGATCGAAGATTTCGTCGACGAGATGGCGACCGAGCCGACGTGCGCGCCGAGCAACCGCCGCAACGCCTTGAGCTCGACTGGGTCACCGA
>JAYUXE010000184.1:0-5792 GCA_043753165.1 Archangiaceae bacterium
GGGTTGAAGGCCCTCACGCTCGAATCGCGGGAAGGTTGCCCGCGAAATCGCCGTAGCTGTCGCGCGGATACCCCATCGCCCGACAGACTTCGGTGAGCACCGCATTCATCGGAAGGTGCTGGTTGGTGGCGCCACCTGCCCACCGAAGAAACCGGCCCGTCTTGAAATAGCCATTGCAGTTGCCTGCCAGCAGCACCGGGACGTCATCGAGTTGGTGACCGCCCCCCGTGCGCTGAAGGTTGGCAAAGACAATCAACGTTCGGTCGAGCAGGGTCTGATTGCCCTCTTTGACGTCGAACAGCTGCTTCATCAGGTCGGCGACCTGCTGCACGAACCATTGATCCACCAGGTTTTTTCGTCGCATGAATGCCGGGCCCACGTGTTCGTTGTGGGCGATTTCATGGTGCTGCAGATAGGCCGACGGCCCGCCACCGGTGTCGCCGCTGAGGCTGCCTCCGGCGAAGGCGGGGTCTCTCGAGGCGAGCCACGAGAAATGGTACTGATTGTTGTGCGAGCTGCACCACTGCAAGGACCCGGTTCTGGTCAGCCCGCACGCCATCGCCGAGACCAGCATTCCCATCTGGAGCTTGTGGATTTCAGGCACCAGCGGGTTGGCCGACTCGTTCAGGTAATTCGCCGTCCGCGAAGGCTGCTGAGGCGCCGCGCATTCCATCGCCACTTTCAGCGCAATCTCTTCGTACTCGCGCACCGACGTCAGATGCGCCTCGCACTTTCGCAGGTCATCCCCGCCCAGCTTCCGGCAGCTGCGCTCGAGCTGCTTGCCGACGACGTCGAGCAGACTCTTCTTCTCGGCGCGAAGCCGTGCGCGTTCGCCGGCGGTCTGCTGCCGAAGGGCGAACAGCTTGTCGAACAGCTCGACCGGGTTGTCGTAGGGCTGTACCGGGTTCGGCTTTCCGCCCACGGGCGCGCCGATGAAGCTCGAGAACACGTCGTCCCCATTCAGGCGATGGGCGCGCTGCACGAGGATGCGCTGAGCCGGCGGAATTCCTTCTTTCGCGGCGATCTGCGTCGCCAGCCAATAGTCGAGTGAAGGGCCACCCGCCGTCAGCGGAACGCCGTCGCTGATTTTCCCGTCGAAGGGCTTGCCCAGCACCCCGGTGAACAAGAACGGCATCGCCGCATGCCCGCCACCCATGCCCACCTGGATCAAATTCTGGATGTCGAGGCCCCCGAGGAGCAGCAGGCGATCGCGCCAGGGCGTCAAAGGCTTCAGCGGTGCGTCTTCTGCCTGCGAAATCACGAAGTCCGTCTGGCCGCCGGTGGGCCAGAAGTTCACGCACCCGTTCGGCCACGAGATGAAAATGACGTTCGGCGGCAGCGCGGCCGGGGTCTGGCCGTGCGCGCGGGTGGCGTTGAGCAACGGCAACCATGCCGCGCCCAGCCCGAGGCTCTGAAGCAGCTGCCTTCGGTTCATCATGGTTTTTCTCCGACGTTCAGCGCGCGGTGCGTAAAGGAAGGGCTCGTCGCAATCGCGACCAGCAGCTCGCGCAAGTTGTAGTCAGTCGCCTTGAAGGTGGCCCGAATCTCGCCCAGCGCAGGCGCGTCGAGGGTCTGTTCTCCGCGGCCGAGCGCAAAGCGAAGCCACTTGTTCGACACGCACCGCCGCACTTCGTCGCTTTGGGTGAGCCGCGAGATGAGGTCTTTGGGCCCCGTGAAGGGGTGGTTGCTGCCGTCCATTCGCATCACGGTGCCGGTGACGTCGACGGGCTGGTTGTCCTGCGTCGCGTGAAACTTGCCGACCGCATCGTACTGGTCGAACCCGAACCCAATCAGGTCCATGTACTGGTGACAGCCCTTGCACGGTTGAACGACGAAGTGGGCCTCATGCCTCTTGCGCGCCGTGAGGCCCGGCATGGGCGGGGGCAGCAACGGAATGTTCGCCGGCGGGGCCGCCAGCGTCTGACACAGCAGCTCTTCCCGCACCCATTTGCCGCGGCGAATCGGGTCACCCTCGGTGCCGTTGGCCAGGGTGGCCAGCATGCTGATTTGAGTCAGCAGGCCCCACCGGTTGGGCAGCTCTGTCTTCAGCGGTACATCACTGGTGATGGGAATTCCGTACAGCGGCGCCAGCTCTTTCGACGGGTAACCAAAAGTCGCGCTCAACAGGGTGTCGAGGCGCGCGTCGCCTTCGAGAATCACCTTCTGCACGAAGGTCTGGGTCTCGGCCAGCGCGGCGCGCTTTGCGGCGTCGGTCAGGTCGGGGTCGGCCCGCGACAGCGAAGCCATTTTCTGCAGCCCGAGCCACTGAATGTGAAACCGGTTGAGCGTCGCGCGCGCGCGCCCATCGAGCATGCGCCGGGCTTCCCGTTCGACATCGGCGCGGGTGGCCAGCCGACCTTCGCGGGCCGCCTCGAGCAGCGGTTCATCCGGAATCGTGCCCCAGAGGAAATAGGACAACCTCGAGGCAAGGGCATAGGGCGATAGCCTGACCCGCAGGCCTTCTTCATCCAGCTCGAGGGGGCCGAGCTCGGGTTCTCCGAGGTAAAGAAACTGCGGCGACTGAATCATCGCCTGCAGCACGAGCGCGAGCGCTCGGGAAAACGTGTGACCCAGGTCGGCTCGCGCCGTCGCGTAGAGCGCGTCGAAGTCAGCCAATTCTTCCGGGCTCAAGGGCCGACGAAACAACGCCGAACCGAGGTGACGAACGGATTGTCGGGCACAGCCCGGCTCATCGGACGCCGGGTCGCAGGGCAACAATTGCCCCTGGACCATCTTCGGAATGGCGGCGGTCGCTGCGTCCTGCGCAAAGGCATCGAGCCGTTCAGCCTCGAGCGCAGAGACCAAGCCCGGCGTCGCAAAGCCCGAGCTGCCCACGCCTTCGGCCGAAAGGCGCTGCGATGCCAGCCGTCGCTGCTCGCCCAGAACGTCACGCAGGGTGTTGTCGATTTGCTCTGCCGACAAGCGATTCCACGCGAAGGGCCCTGCCGTCTTCGGCAGCGGTATTTCCCTCGGGACTTCGGGAAGCGGCACGGCACCGACTGAAGGCTCGACGACGAAGCCGGTGCACCCGGTGGAAAAAGCAATCGCGATCGCGCTGAGCCAGGCTCTCGTCATCAATGCTCCCGACGCGCAGTCTACTGTTCCAGCATGTGGGCAGGCAGGGGGCGCGTGTGGGCGTCCGAGGCCGGCCTCAGTCAGCGGTTGCGGTCAGCCTGCTGCGCTTGGCCTCTTCGACGTACCGGGCCTGGGGCCAGCGATTCTTCGCGACGAACGCTTGAACTTTTGCTTCGAAAGCCGCGCGTGCTTGACCGCTGCGAATCTTCCACAGGTCGGTGTTGAGCACCTTTGCGTTGTGCTCGGCCACTTCCATTGCCGCGCGTTCGCGGCTGGTGAAAGCCTCGTACCCCTTGAGTCCAATCGTCACGGTCCATTCGCCGCCGGGTGCGCGCCTCACTGTCGTATCGTCGCAGAAGCGGAATATCTCGTTTCGGTCGGGTCTCATGACGCGCGAGACGGGCCGGTTGCCCTTGCGGCACACCGCTGCTTCCGCCGCTTCAATCGCTTTTCGGTCGGCTTCCTGCCGCCCTATTTCTTCCGTCGTGCGCTCCTGAGACGCGACTGATTCCTGGCGCGCGCGTTCCGACGCGGCGAGCTTTTCGATTCGCGCCGATTTGGGCGTCGGGCTTTCGTTGACTCGACGCGGCGCCGGCTCGATTTCCAGCGTGTATTCGGCGGCCGGCGCGTGCATCGGGGTTTCGACCTGCACCGTCACCGTTTTAGAGTCCTCGGGTCCGCCTTCGAGAGTGAATCGCGCCAGACCCGGCGTCTGGGCCTCAGCGATGGCCTGGCTCACCTCGTTCCACTCGTACCCGACGCTGGCGTGGACCACGGTGGGGGCTCCCGCGGCCAGGCGCAGGGTGATGGTCTGGCCTCCGCCGTAGTCGAGAACGTACCGCTGGCACCGGCCGCCCTGAAGGCACGGACTGTCGAGCGCCGACGTCAGGTTCGACCAACTTTGCGTGCCTGGAACAGTCAGAGGCGGCGCCCCGGCGCAACCTGCCAGGACGAAGAAAACCACGGTCTTTGCGCAGCGGCGTCGAAGCGAGGTCATCGCTGCTTGACCCCCGTGAACCTCGTCGAGTGACTCGGATTTGCGGTTTGCCCTCGGGCACGCTCGAGCAAATCCTCCGAAAATGCACATCACGGACTTTGTCCTCGGGTTTGCCGAAACCGAACTGCCGGTCGCATTCGAACCGCGGCCTCCGTGTTAGTTAATCGTCGTCGTCCCCCCTTGACGGAGAACACACGTGAAACAATTTCTGAACGTCGTCGATCGCCCTTTGCAAATCGCCCTCGTCTGCAGCGGTTTATTTTTGGCCGGATGCAAGCCGGCGGTTTGTGCCGAAACGCTCGCGGCACGGTCGGCCGTCAAAGGCGCCGTCGGTCGGTACCCTGAGACGAGCATGAAGGAAATGCTCGAGAAGACAGCGACGCTGAATCAGGCCATCGGCACCACGACCCACAAGGAGCACGTGTGGGTGAAACACACCATCTCGGAGCTCGAAAAGGCCGCGCCCGGAATGCAGCGCACGGACTTCACCGACCCAGCCGACCGCGAGAAGGCGTCGAAAGACTTCGAGCAGGCACGAAGCCATGTCCTCGACGGAATCAAAGACGTCGAACGCGTTTGCGACTGATGCGATTCGAGCGCGACATTCCGCCGCGCTCGAGGGGCCGCCTGCCAGCTCAGCGCTGCGCGCTTTGCCCTGAACCGGGCGGGCGGCGGACGGTGATTTTCCGCGAGAAGGCCTGGTCGACCTTCGACAGCCACTCGCGAAACGCCGGGTAGTCCTTCGCCGCGATGCGCGACGCCGTGAGCTTCATCTCGCCATCGCAGGTGAGGACGTTGGCGGGCGTGGTGCAGTGAATCTTCAGCTGGCCGAACGGCGAAGCGAGCACCACCTCGGCCGGCAGGTCTTCCGCGACGTAGCCGCTGGGCACCGTGTAGACGAAGTGGAAGGAATTGAGCCACGGCCCGGGGAAGACCACGTCCGTCTTGCGGTCGGCCAGCGGAGCGAGCACCTGCGTGTACGCGCGCCCTGCTCCAAACGGGAAGAAGCGCAGCGCATTCAACAGAGACTCGGCGTAGCGCGGCGTCGACATCGCGAAGTCGAGCTTCACCGGCTCTTCGAGCTTCGTCGGGTCATTCATCGTCACTTCCGAAACGTTGAGCCCCGGAAACGACTGCGCCCACGCCTGCTCGAACACGCTCTTCCGCGTCGCAGCCGCCTGGTACGCGCGCCGGTATTCCGGAGCCCCCTGGCCTGCCACCGACAACGTTCCCTTCGCCTCCGCTGCGCCTTCCGGGGTGAGCTTCACGTTGAACGCCATCGACACCGGGTTCGATTCCGCCGTCGTCTCGAGCGTGGTGAGGAACGTGCTCGGCCCGTCGGGCTCGACGATGAGCACGTTGGCGATGTTGTCCGCGCTGGGCAACTCGCGGCTGCCGTGGAACTCGGCCGTGCCGTCGAGGAACAGCTTGAACTTCGGTACGTAGACGATGGCGTGGTTGAACGCCGACAGCGACGCAGGTTCGGGGTCCAATTGGCCCAACGACCGCATCCGCAACAACACCAGCCGCGCGTCCACACCCGCCACCTTCAACATCGCCGTCATCAGCGACGCCTTGTCTTTGCAGTCACCGAAGCGCCGCGAGAGCACGCGATCGACGCGGTACGGCTTGTACCCGTGGATGCCGAACTCGAGCGCGACGTAGCGCGTGTTCGTCACGACGAAGCCGTAGATGGCACGCAGCACCTTCTGCTCGTCTT
>JAYUXE010000185.1:0-2408 GCA_043753165.1 Archangiaceae bacterium
ATCGATCACCACCTCGAAGCCCGCCATCGCACCGAAAGTCGAAGGCTTCGCGAAGTCCACCACGACCGGGCCGTGGCGCGAGGCGACGTGAACCTCTGCGCAAGGAATCGTCTTCAGCGCGGGCACCGCTCGCGAACCGAGAAAGCCGGTTCCACCCAACACCAGAATTCGCATCACGCCCTCCGTTTGTTTGCTGCGAAAGCAAAGTAGAGGAGCAACCCCATGCCAGCCACTCGCATTCGACGGCGCCCGAAGGCCTCGACCACGGCGCTGCCCGGCCGTCTCAAGCCCCGGAAATCACCCAAACAATCGCGTTCGCGTGGGCTCGTCGACGCGGTGCTGGAAGCAGCGTCTCGCATTCTGGTCTCTCGCGGCTTCGAGGGGCTGACGATGCAGGAGGTGGCGACCGTCGCCGGCGTGAGCCCGGGATCGCTGTACCAATACTTCCCCGACAAGGTGTCGCTGGTGACGCAGATCATCGAGGCGCAGTCGATGCGCGAGCTGCAGTTTCAGCTCGAGCACATGGCGAGGCTCGCGCCGCAGGATCTCGACAGTGTGGTGGCGGCGCTCGTGCGTTCCACCCTCGCCTTTCAAAAATCCGAAGGGGCGCTGATGCGCGCGACGCTGTCGGCGATGCCGATGGTCGGACACCACCCGTTGCTCGTCGAGCGCGTGCGGCAGGCGGGCGACGGGCTGCGCGCGCTGCTCGAGGCGCATCGTGAACGGTGGCCGGATGCAGACCTCGATGTCGTCACGCACGTGCTGGTGAATTCGATTCACAGCCTCACGCACGATGGAATTCTTCCGCGGCCGGCGACGCTCGACGACGACAAGCTCGGTGGGGAAATCATCCGCCTCGTGTGCAGCTACCTTAAAGCCCTGTCTTCAGGGCGGCGGCCCTAGAGTCCGCTCCCGATGACGGATCGCCGCTCGCGGATGACGACGATCGCGCTCGCAGCGATCGCGCTCGGGGGCTGGCTGATTCGCGCGTCGCCGCTGTTCCGTGCGACGGGCGCGTTCGGCGTTCCGGTGGACTACGACGAAGGCGTCTACTTCACGGCAGCGAAGCTGTTGTTCGGCGGCGTGCTGCCGTACCGCGACTTCGTTTTCGTTCATCCGCCCGGGCTGCTCTACGTGCTCGGGTTTCTGCCCAGCTTCCCCGCGGCACGAGTCCTCGCCACCCTCATCGGATCGGCAAACATCTTTCTCGTCGGACGGCTCGCGTCGCGTTGGGCGGGGCCGATTGCGGGGCTCGTCGCGGCCGCGCTGTACGCCGGATATCCGGAAGTCGTGGTCGTCGAGCGGGGCCCGTTTCTCGAGCCGCTGTTGAACCTCGCGTGCCTGTCGATGGCGCTCGCGTGGTTGTCGAATCGCCCGGTGCCGGCAGGGGTTCTCGGTGGCGTCGCGGTGGCAGTGAAGTTGTGGGGCGGCGTCTGGGGACTCGCGGCGCTCGTCTCGGGCCCGCGCGGGTGGCGGTTTCCAGCGATCGCGGCGGCTACGGCGGCGGTGTTGGTGGGGCCGTGGCTTGCGCTCGCGGGGTCGTCGTTCGTCACCGACGTCGTGCTGTTTCATGCGTGGCGGCCGCCCGATGGTGATGTCGTTCGGCTCGCGCGGCTGGGAACGCTCTTCGGCGGGACGCATGCCGTGTCGGCGGCGCTTGCGGTGCTCGGCGTGCTCGTGGGTCTGACAGATCGAACGCGCGAGTACCGCTTCTTCGCCTTCGCGTACGTCACGACCGCGGCGGCTTTTCTCGCGAGCGCTGCGTACTGGGGCCAGTACAACTCGCACCTCGCAGCGTCCGAGACGGTGCTCGCGGGCTTCGCGGTCGCGTGGTTCTGGAAGCGCGTCCCCCGGCTCGATCACTTCGCGTTGATGGCGGGCGCTGCGCTGCTGCTCGCGTTTCCGTCGGTGCGGTTTTCCATTCTGGATGGCCGCAAGCGTTCGTCACCTGCGATCGCGGAAGCGATTCGTCGCGAGGTGCCGGCGGATCAATGCGTGTACGCGTTCGAGCCGGCCGATGCGCTGGCGGGCGGTCGCATGGTCTCGGCGATGCCGGATCCGTACGGCGCGATGTTGCTCGACGCCGTGCGCACGGGTGATCGATTCGCCGACGCGACCGCAGCGTTCGCGAGCCCCGCATCGCAGGTGCAGATCCGCGAGCAGCTCTCGAGATGCCGTTACGCGGTGCCTGGGTGGCGCGGCGGCTGGCAGTTGTCGGAGGACTCGCGGCGATGGTTTTCCGAACGCTTCGCGCGGGTCGAAGGCACTGAGCTGTGGAAGGCGCGCTGAAGGGTTCTCGGGGCGTCGGTCGACTGAGGCCGCAGCACCTGCGTTTCGCCGGCGGCTTCGAAGGTACCGCCACGCGGAAAATCACGGGAGGCGACCGCGTTGGCGAGCTCGGCGCCCAG
>JAYUXE010000186.1:0-12588 GCA_043753165.1 Archangiaceae bacterium
TGGCCCGCGCTCGCGTTCCATCGTCTCTAGCGGGGCGCCAACCAGCTCGGCGGAGCGACGATTCTTTCGCCCCCGCGCACGTCCGTCGGCAGTTGGTGCCGTTCACGCGTGCTCCGCGTCTTCGGATCTTCGCGCTCGACCACTTTGCCGACCAAATCGTAGTCGTGCGTCTCGGTGACTTCGACCGTCACGAACTCGCCCGGGTACGCCATGCCGTCGTTGATGTAGACCTGACCGTCGATGTCCGGCGCCTGGCCTTCGTGGCGGCCCACCAGCAGGTGTTCCGTTTCCGGGCTCACGCCTTCCACCAGCACCGTCAGCCGCTTGCCGATCAACTGCTTGTTCTGCTCGCGGTTGATGCGCTGCTGAATCGCCATGATCTCGCGCCAGCGACGTTCAATCGTCTTCGCCGGCACCTTGTTCGGCATGTCGAACGCCGCGGTGCCTTCTTCGTCCGAGTACTGGAAGCAGCCCATGCGCTCGAAGCGGTACGTCTTCACGAACTCCTTCAAGAGCTCGAAGTCTTCTTCCGTCTCGCCCGGCAGGCCCACGATGAAGCTGGTGCGGAAGGTGAGGTTCGGCACGCGCGCGCGAATCTTCTCGAGCAGCCCGACCAGGAACTTCGAGTCGCGGCCGCGCTTCATCGACAGCAGCAGCTTGTCCGACGCGTGCTGCAGCGGCATGTCGAGGTAGCGCGCGATCTTCGGCTCGTTCGCCATCACCTCGATCAGCTCGTCAGGGAACACGCGCGGGTAGGCGTAGTGCAGGCGAATCCACCGCACGTCGACCTTGCAGAGCGCCTTCAACAAATCATGAAGCTTCGGGCGGCCCGGCAGGTCGTGCCCGTACGCCGTCAAATCCTGCGCGACGAGGTTGAGCTCGGCCACGCCCTGGTCGGCCAGCAACGTTGCCTCGGCGACGATGTCGTCAATCGGGCGGCTGCGCTGCAGGCCCCGCAGCGTGGGGATGATGCAGAACGCGCACTTATTGTCGCAGCCTTCGGAAATCTTCAGGTACGCCGTGTAGCCGGGCTGCGAGTTGATCTTCGGCGTCGTCGCGCTGTGAATGAACTCAGGGTCCGGAATCACCTGACGTGGCGTCGCTTCGGCCGCCAGCAGGTCGCCGATCTGCGCGTACGCCGACGTGCCCAGAAAGTGATCGACCTCGGGCATTTCTTTCACGAGATCCGGCGCGTACCGCTGCGACAGACACCCCGTCACCACCAGCGTCTTGCACGTGCCCGACTTCTTGTGCTCGGCCAGCTCGAGGATGTGGTTGATGCTTTCCTGCTTCGCCGGCCCGATGAACGCGCACGTGTTGACGACGATCACCTCGGCCTGATCCGCTTCCTGCACCAGGCTGTAGCCGCCCTTCACCAGCGTGCCCAGCATCACTTCGCTGTCGACGCGATTCTTCGGGCAGCCCAACGTCATCATGTACAGCGACTTCAACGGCGGTTTGTTGAGCTTCTTCATTTCTTGCCCAGCTCGCTGCGCTCGAAATGATCGCTGCTCCAGAGGAAACGTGCGGTCGAGCCGTTGGTGTAGCCGATGGTCAGCCCGCCCTCGTTGGTGAGGTCGAAGCTCATCGCGCGCCCGAGGCTGCAGGTCGCGGCCGGCCATTCCAACACGCGGGACGCGGTGCTGCCCTTGATGACGTAGACGGCGAGCCGAAGCTCGTTCTCGCTGTGGCACTGGTCGCCCGCGTAGGGGTTCTGGCCCGTGAGCAACGTGAACAGCGGGCGGTTGTCCGGAAGCTCGAGCTGCGAGGGCAGGGGCAGCTGCACCGACTTCGGATCCAACGCCTTGTCGCCGGCGATCAGCTCACCCAGGCTCTGCGGCGTCAGCGGCGAATCGGCCACCGCCCAGATTGGGTAGTGCAGCACCGCGTAGCCGACCCAGCCATTCGGCCGCGCCTCGAGGCCTTCGACGCCGTCCGGAGCCGTGAGCTTCAGATTCTTTCGCAGCTCGTCCGGCAGACGCGCCGGGCCGCCCACCATCTCGCCCGAGGAACAGCTGGTGGTCACGACCGGGTCGCCTTCCTCGTCCTTGTCCATGAAGTCGACGCAGATGTTCAACGCCAGCTGCAGCTGCGCCGGCATACGGGGCAGCGAGCGCGCAGGAAACGCGAGCTCGAGGTTCAACGCCTTTGCGTCCGCCTTCACCCCTGTCTTCACCAGCCCCTGCGCCCACAGCGGAGCGCCATCGGGCTCATTCCGCCTTCCATCGGGCCCGAACAAATATCGGAAGCCGCGCGCGGTCGTGCCCGCCGTCGGGAAGTAGAGGTTCACGGCGATCGCGTCGCCCATCACCACCTTGTCGTCCTTCGCGGTGATGGCGAGGTACAGCGTGTCCTTCTTGAAGCCCGCTTTGAGCGTCAGGATGCTCGACGCTTCCTTCGAGACCTTCAGCTCGGCGCCCTGAAAATCCTTCAGGACTCCGTCGAGCCTGGGCTCTTTGCTCAATGTGGGAAGCGGCTTGATCGGCTTTTCGACAGGAACGTCGGACTTCGCCGACAGCGCGAGGAAAATCAGGGTGGTCGAGAGCATCATCATGGGTGACGCAAATGCCCTATCACAGCTTCACCACCAGAGGCATTACGGGGGGTTTTCGACCGGACAATTGCTTGAAAGTACGGCGAACGGCCTGAACCAGCAGGTCGCGAAGGAAGGCGTCGTCGCCGAGCATCGCGGTCGAGGTCTCCGCCAACGTTCGGCGCGTTTCCTCGCCAGCCATGGGAAGAAAAGACTGTTCGTCGTTGGCGAGGCCCTGGCCCCAGACGTGGGGGCCCGACAGCAGCTTGTTCGTCCCCGCCTGCAGCACGACCAGCACCACCACCAGCCCCCCTTCGGCCAGCACCCGGCGTTCGTCGATCGCCTCGGGCGGCACCCAGCCGTCTGCGTCTCTGCGGGTCGGCAGCTGACCCACCGGAACGCGGCCCAGGGTGGTGATGCCGCGCGCGTCGAGGCCGAGCACATCGCCGTCGGTGATGAGGTGCAGGCTGTTTTCGGGCATCCCGAAGTCGCGCGCGTTGTGAAGGTGGCGGTGCAGGTGGTGCAGCTCGCCATGAATCGGAGTGAACGCTTTGGGGCGCACCGCTTCGACCATGCGGCGCTGCTCGTCTTTGGCAGCGTGACCCGAGACGTGAATGAGCGGCTCGATGCCGGGGTAGAGCACCTCGGCGCCACGCGCGAAGAGGCGATCGATCATCGACGTCACCAGCGGCTCGTTTCCGGGAATCGTGCGTGAGCTCAGGATGACGGTGTCGCCGCGCTTGATGGCGAGGTGGTGCTGGCCGTCGGGCTTGAGCATCTGGTTCAGCGCGCTGCGGGGCTCGGCCTGCGCACCGGTGCAGAGGATGAGGATCTTGTCGTCGGGGATGTGGTCGACCGCTTCCCACGGGATGATCAGGTCTTCGCCGACGGTGAGGAAGCCCAGCGAACGGGCGAGCGTGACGTTGCGGTCGAGCGCGCGGCCCGCAATCGCGACCTTGCGACCCGTGCGTTCGGCCAACGACATCGCATGCTGAACGCGGTGCAGGTGCGAAGCGAACAACGTGATCACGACGCGGCCTTTGGCCTTCGCGAACAGGCGTTCGAAGGTCTCGGCGACGCGCGTTTCCGACAGCGTGCTGCCGTCGACTTCAGAGTTGGTGGAGTCTGAGAGGAGCAGGCCCACGCCTTCGTCGCCGATTTCGCCGAGGCGTTCGAGGTCGGTGGGGCGGCCGTCGATGGGCGTGCCGTCGAGCTTGAAGTCGCCGGTATGAACGACGGTGCCGGAAGGGGTCTTGATGATCAGCGCCACGCCGTCGGGCACCGAGTGCGTCACGCGCACGGCTTCGACCGCGAATGTCTCGCCGACCTTGAACGGCTCACGGGGCGCGATCTCTCGCAGGTCCGCCCGGATTCCCAGCTCGTCGAGCTTGTGCCGCAGCAGGCCCAGCGTGAAGCGCGTGCCGAAGACGGGCACGTTGATGCGCTTGAGAAGGAAGGGCAGGGCGCCGATGTGATCTTCGTGCGCGTGGGTGAGCACCACGCCGTCCAACATGTCCGAGTCGGCCGTGATCCAGCTGAAGTCCGGCACGACGATCTCGACGCCCGGCATGTTGCCGCGCGGGAACATCAGCCCACAGTCGACCAGCATCCGCCGGCCCGAATGCTCGAAGGCCATGCAGTTGAGGCCAATTTCGCCGAGGCCTCCCAACGGCACGATGCGCAGCATTTGCAAGACTGTAACAGTCGCACCTCGCTGGGACGGTGCCCTTCTACAGCGCTACCCGGGACCTACGGCCGCCAGGACATCGCGGGCCAGCCAGCGTCCTGCTCGTACACGCCGCCATCGCCCTTGAACGTCGACCATGCCTGCGCGCCGTTCGACGCGGTCTGCTCGAGATAGGTGGAGGCGAACAACGAGGTGCCGGCCGCTCCGACCTGCCGCGCATACGCGATGCGGGCCTTGATGCGATCGGGCTTCACGACGTTCGCGTCGAGCCCGTGCATGCCGGCGATGATGTGGCGCCCGTTGCTGCCGGCCATGAAGCCGTCGAGCAGCTTCGCCCAGTCGGTGCAGCCGCTGCCGATGTCCCAGTAGATCATCGGCGTCAGCGCATCGATTTTCCCTTCCTTGATCCACTGCACGCTGTCCTGGAAGTAGTTGCCGTACCCCTGGCTCGTGCTGCACCCGGGCAGCGGCTTGTAGATGCCCCACACGCTGGCCGACAGCACGGCCTTCGGGCGGAGCGTCTTCATCGCGGCGTAGATCTCACCCACCGTCTCGGTGACGTTCTTCCGCTGCCAGTCTTCGCGCGTCGGCTTCGGGGCAGGCAGGCCCGCGAACGCCGCATTCGAGCCCGGGTCGAACGAGTAGACCTGCCCGGGGTACCGGACGCGATCGAGGTGCAGGCCGTCGACCGCGTAGTTCATCAACAGCTCATTCGCGACCGCGAGGACGTGCGCCTTCACCAGCGGGTGGCCGGCCGAGAACCAGTAGTACTCGCTGTCGATGCTCTTGCCCGCCGCGTTCACCGCCATCACCTCGGGGTGCTGCCGCAGAAAGTGATCCGGGGCGCCCGCGAAGCTCGCTTCCGGCAACGCGCACGAGTCCGCGACGCCCTGCATCGGCTGACACGTGCAGCCGCCCGCCGTCGCGCAGCCCGCCGGCACCGGCCACGCGGCGTGCACATTCCAATACGCGTGCAGCTGGATTCCCTTGAGGTGCGCCTGGGTGATCGCGACCTGCAGCGGATCCCACCCCGGATCCTTTCCGAGCGTGCCCGTGAGCTTCTTCGCCCACGGAACGAGCGTCGATTTGTAATACGCGTCGCCGTTGCCGCGAATCTGGAAGTAGACGACGTTGAAGCCCGCAGCTGCTGAACGGTCGATGATGCCTTTGACGTCGGCTTCCGTCGTCCAGGCAAAGCGCGTCACCCAGACGGCGCGAACTTCCTGGTTCGGCGTCACCACGATTCCGCCGTCCGTCGTCGTCGACCCGCTGACGGTGACGGTGAGCACGTTCGAGACGAGGGCGCCGGTCTTCGCGGTGACGGTCACGGTGCCAGCGGCCTTGCCGGTGATGGCGACGAGGTTGTCGGACGCGCTGGTGATGACGACGTCGACGATGCCGGCCGGGGTCGCGACCCACCCGACGCTGCCCGAGATGTCGGCGGTGGTGCCGTCGTCGAACATCGCCGTCGCGGTCGAGCCGCCGACGGCGCCGATCTTGAGCGTGAGCGTTGCGGGCGTCACGGTGATGCCGGTGATTTTACGGATGGTCGAGGTGCCTCCGCCGGCGCCGCCCCCGCTGCCGCCTCCGGTTCCGACGCCACCTCCGGTTCCTGCGCCGCCTCCTTCACCGCCGTCGACCGTGATGGGTCCGGGGCCGCAGGCGACTGCGATCAGCGAGAGCAGCAAGAGCCGTCGAAGCATGGGGCGCTGACTAGAGGGTTTCCGGGCTTCGAGGCAACGGGCGCGGCGCGCGTGTCGCGTGGATGCGACGGCCTCGGTCGGACGCCGGTTCCATGGCTGCGTCTTTCGCCGGCGGCTCCGAAGGTACCGCCACGCTGAGAGAGAAGCCACCCTCACCCTCAATGCCCAAGGGCCGTCGAGAGAACCCGCCCGAGCTCCCGATTTCTCGCAGGTGTTGCTCGGCAATGGATCACCCGAAGGTTGCTGCGTCCGTACACGCACCACGGTCGCCTCCCGCGATCCCGGGGTGGCGGTACCCTTTACGCCGCCGACGAAACGCACAAGTCACGGCACCGGACGACGTCCCACGACGCTTTCGCGCTTGTGAACAGGACGCTCGGCCGCGACCCACGCGGTGGTCAGTTGATCGCGGGCCCGTCGCCGCCGGCCCAGGGCAAATCGGACAGCCGCGACATGCCGGTGCACGTGGCGCAGACGACGCCCTTCTCGTCGAGGATCTGCGCGGAAGAGAACAGCAGCACATCGCCGGCGCGATCGATCTTCGAGCGGGCAACGAGCTTCGACCCACGGACGGCGCGCATGAAGTTGATCGACAGCTGAACGGTCGCGCTGCGTCGAGTCGGGTCGACGAGCGCCGGAGTGCACCCGATCGCGAGATCGAAGATCGCCGCGAGAACGCCACCGTTGATCGCATCCGCTCCGAGGCCGCCGCGCTGCTCAGGCCGGACCTCCTCGATGGTGCAGAGCACCGTGTCGGCATCCGGAAACGACACCTTCACGCCGAAGTTCTTGAGGGTCGCGCTGTTGTTGAAGCTGTCGGCATAGCGCGCCAGTTGGTCGGCGGTGGGGCGGGGCTTGGGCGAAGACATGAAAAGCGCTTAGTGCGCCGCGAGCCCCGCGTACACAGTCGCGATCGCCGCGGCCTCACGCTCGATGCCAAACCGAGCGCGCGCCTCTTCCGCTGCGGCAGCACCGACCGCCGCAGCGCGCGCAGGTTCCTTCATCAGCAGCTGCAGGATCTCGCGCAGACCTTTCACGTCGCGCGGCGCGTACAGAAATCCGGTGCGGCCGTGCTCGATCAAGCCGGGCGTGTGGAAGAGCCGCGTCGACACCACGCAGCAGCCGGCCGCCATGCCTTCGATCAACGTGAGCCCGAACGATTCCCCGTGCGACGGATTCACGAGCACGCTGAGGCCCTGGTACCAGGGCACGATGTCGGCCTGCTCGCCGGGAAGAATCAGCTCACCCTTTTCCTCGAGCGCGCCGCGCCCCACCAACACCGCCCGCCAGTCGCGATGCGCCGTCAGCAGTGGCCCGATGGCCGACGCAAAATCCTGCTGGCCTTTGTTCTCGCGAATCCGGCCGACGACTCCGACGCCGTACGCGCCGCCGAGCCCGAGCGCCTTCCACGCCGCCGCGCGATCGACGGGCGGGCGGAACCGGGCGAGCTCGACCCCATGCGGGACGACGGTCGACGCCGCCTGCATCCACCCCGCGTTCTCTTCGTTGAGCGTGATCAACCGATCTGCCTTTCGCGCGATGGCCTTCGTGAACGCCGACGGCGGGTAGCTGCCGTGTCGGGTGAACACGACCTTGAGCTTCGGACGAAACAGGCGCAGCGCGAGCCCCAGCAGCAGCTCGTTGTTCCGGTGCGCGTGCCAGATGACGGGCTCTGTCTTCGCGCGTTCCCAGACGTCTGCGATCCGCGTGCGCTGCAGCGCTTCAGGCAGCAACCGCCCCGTCCACCGCACCTCTGCGTGCGGCGAAAGCGCGGGGATGATCGCCGCGGTGTGGGTGGTGACGCCGGTGTGGCGGTGGTGAAAGTGGGGGTGAACGACCAACATCAGCGGGACGCAGTCGTCGCGTCGAGCCGCTGTTCGAGCGCAGCCGCGCGCGTCGGCTCGAGCCTTCGAATCAATTCCAACTCGACGTCCAGCGCCCGCTTCGCGACGGGCGGCCCGGAAGGCAGCGGCGCCACGCCCTTGCCCATCTCCTGCACCGGGCTCACGTCCTTCGTGTCTCGCCCGACGCCCGACGGCGCCTGCGGGTGGTACGTCTCCATTCCCGCGGTCGTCCGGGTGAGCTTCACCACCTCGACGGTCGAATGCTTCGGCCCCTTCGCGCGAACGACGATGAAGTAGCGCTGGTAGACGGTCGCGAATTCCCACTCGCCGTAGACCTCTTTCCACGCCGTCGGGTGCACGCCGTCGGGGCGCGGCAAATCCCACTCGAAGCCGAGCTCGGTGAAGTACGCGTCGACCGTCGCCTGCACCTCGTCGGCCGACCGGTGGAAGACATACGTGGCCGCGCGCTGCTCGAGCAGCATCGACCGCCTGGGGCCGCACGCAGCCACCAGCAAAACGAGGAATAGAAGAGAGGTCCGCATCGCCCTTTCATTCTAGCGGGGCCTGACGCATATGCAGAAACGCCAGTGACCGACCTCCTCGAAAACCTGAACGACCCCCAGAAGGCGGGGGTGCTGCACGAGTCCGGGCCGATGCTCGTGCTCGCCGGGGCCGGCTCGGGCAAGACGCGCGTCATCACCCACCGCATCGCGCACCTCGTCAGCGTCAGAAACGTCGAGCCGTGGCGCATTCTCGCAGTCACCTTCACCAACAAGGCGTCGCGCGAGATGCGTGAACGCCTCGACAAGCTGCTGGGCCCCGACGCCGCGCGGCTCACCGTCTCGACCTTTCATTCGGCCGCGTCGATGATTCTGCGCCGCGAGCACGAGACCGCGGGCCTGAGCCGCAACTTCGTCATCTACGACGACTCGGATCAGGTCTCACTCGTGAAGCGCGCGATTCGCGAAGCGGGCATCGAGCCGTCGGCGGTCAACCCGCGCGAGATGCTTTCGCGCATCGACACCGAGAAGAACCAGGGCCGCATGCCGGGCGAGATGAAGCCGGGCGATGACTTGAAGTCGCAGTTCGCGGCGAAGGTCTACCACCACTACCAGCGGCTTCTTCGTGCCGCGAACGCGGTCGACTTCGGCGACCTGCTTCTGCTGCTGGTCGACCTGCTGCGGAAAAGCGGCGAGGTGCGGGCGAAGTACCAGCGGCGCTACACGCACGTGCTGGTCGACGAGTTTCAGGACACGAACCCGGTGCAGTACGCGCTGTTGAGGCTGCTGGCTCCACCGGGGTCGAACGTGGTGGTGGTCGGCGACGACGACCAGAGCATCTACCGGTGGCGCGGCGCCGAGGTCGACAACATCCTCGGCTTCCCGAAAGACTACCCGGGCTGCGTCGTCGTGAAGCTCGAACAAAACTACCGGTCAGACCAGCGCATCCTCGAAGCGGCCTACGCGGTCATTTCGAAGAACCGGCGGCGCATGGAAAAGAAGCTCTGGAGCTCACGCCCCGCCGGCGAGCCCCTGGGCCTCATGCTCCACCGCGACGAACGGCAAGAAGGGCAGGAAGTCGCGCGCACGATTCATTCGCTGAAAAACCAGGGCGTCGCCGACTACGAGTCGATGGCCGTCTTCTACCGAACCAACGCGCAGAGCCGCATTCTCGAAGAGTCGCTGCGCCTGGCACGCGTCCCGTACACCCTCGTCTCGGGCCGCAGCTTCTATGACCGCGCCGAAATTCGTGACGCCGCCAGCTACTTGCGGCTGATGGTGAACCCGCGGTCGGACGCCGACGTGCTGCGCATCATCAACACGCCGGCCCGCGGCATCGGCGACACCACCGTCGACAAGGTGACCGACTGGGCAGCGGGAGGAGGCCTCTCGGTCTTCGAAGCGTTGGAATGGCCCGAACGCATCGACCGCCTCAACTCTGGAACCGTGAAGAAGCTGATCGCTTTCCGCGAGCTGCTCGATCGCCTCGTGAAGTTCGCTTCGACTGCCACCGACGCCACGTCTTCCGCCGAGTTCATGTTGCGTGAGACCGCCCTCGTCGCCGCGCAGATGGCCGAAGGCAGCGAAGAGGCCATCACCCGCGCCGACAACTTGCGCGAGCTCGTGACCGCGACGAAAGAGTTCGACACGCAGCGCAAAGAACGGCTCGAGAAGATCGCGGCGGCGCCGCCGGTGGTGGTCGAGCCGGGGGCAGACGTCGAGCCCGCCGCAGACGATGAAGCGCCGCCGCTGCAGGCGTTTCTCGAGCAGGTCAGCCTCGTCGGCGAATCCGACGGTGACTCGGAAGAAGGCCGCGTCTCGCTGATGACGCTGCACGCTGCGAAGGGCCTCGAGTTCGACGCCGTCTTCATCACGGGCATGGAAGAGGAGATCTTCCCCAGCCGCCGCGCGACCGCGGCCGACGCCGAGGAAGAGGCGATGGCCGAGGAAAGGCGGCTTTGCTACGTCGGCTTCACCCGCGCGCGCCGCCGGCTGTATTGCTCGCTGGCGCAGCAGCGCACCCTGTTCGGAGAGCTTCGCTTCAACGCGCCCTCGCGTTTCCTCGCCGAGGTGCCGAAGGAACTGTTCGGGCTGCCGCCGGAATACGCGCCGCCGCCGATGGCCCGCGCGGTTCCGTACCGCAAACGCAACGCGCACTACGACGATGATTCCGGCCCCAGGGTCGACAGCACGTTCGACCAGACGGACTTTCATCAAGACAGCGCG
This sequence comes from Archangiaceae bacterium, assembly GCA_043753165.1. GTDB lineage: Bacteria > Myxococcota > Myxococcia > Myxococcales > Myxococcaceae > JAGSPQ01. The sequence continues at coordinate 10,494 of JAYUXE010000186.1, forward strand.
AGCGGCGACGTGAAGGGTATGAAGGTCTCGCATACGCAGTTCGGCAAAGGCGTCATCTTGTCGTCCGTGGGGCAGGGGCCGAACGCGAAGCTCACCGTGCGTTTCGACACCGTGGGCACGAAGACGGTGATCGCCCGGTTTCTGCAGCCCGGCTGACTTCTGGGCTTTAATCGGCCCATGTCTTCGATACGAGACGACGAGCTCCCCGACCACAACGGCATCCCTTCGACCGCGCGGCGCGCGACGGGCGAGATGGCAGTCATCCTCGAGGTGCCGCCGATTCCCGTCACCGAAGAGCTGCTGCGCGCGCTGCCGAAGACAGACCTGCACTGCCACCTCGACGGCAGCATGCGGCTGAAGACGATTCTGGCGCTCGCGGAAGGCCAGAAGGTGAAGCTGCCGGCCGACACCGAAGACGGCCTCGCGCGCGCGATCCACATGGGCGAGGTCTGCAAGAGCCTCGAAGACTACCTGGTCGCGTTCGACGTCACGCTGTCGGTGCTGCAGACGGCCGACGGGCTGTACCGGGCGGCGTACGAGCTCGCCATCGATGCGGCGGCCGAGAACGTGAAGTACCTCGAGGTGCGGTACTCGCCGGCGCTGCACCAGCAGAAGGGCCTCAAGATGACGACCATCGTCGACTCGGTGCTCGAAGGGCTGCGCGCCGCGAAGAAGGAAACGGGCATCAAGTGCGGCCTCATCGTCTGCGGCATCCGCCACATGAGCCCGCAGACGTCGGTGCGGCTCGCCGAGCTGTGTGTCGCGTACAAGAACCGCGGCGTCATCGGCTTCGACCTCGCCGGCGCCGAAGTGAACTTCCCGGCGAAGGATCACAAAGACGCCTTCCAGCTGATCCTCAAGAACAACGTCAACTGCACCGCCCACGCAGGTGAAGCGTACGGGCCAGAATCGATTTCGCAGGCGATTCACTTCCTCGGCGCGCATCGCATCGGCCACGGCACACGGCTGCGCGAAGACGGCGACCTGCTCAACTACATCAACGACCACCGCATCCCACTCGAGGTCTGCCCGACCTCGAACGTTCAGACCGGCGCCGTCGCGGACCTCAAGTCACACCCGCTGAAGTTCTATTTCGACTACGGGCTGCGCGTGACGATCAACACCGACAACCGCCTCATCACCGACACGACCTGCACGAAGGAATATTGGACGGCGCACCAGGAAATGGGGCTCACCCTCGAAGATCTGACGACCATCATCGTCTCGGGCTTCAAGAGCGCCTTCCTGCCGTTTCGCGAAAAGCAGGACATGCTGAAGGCCATCAATGCGGAGATCGCGACGACGCTGGCCGGCTTCCAGCGGAAGCTGAGCGCGGTGAAGGTTCCGGCCTGACGCCGCGCTCGATCAGCCGCACCAGGCGCGAAAGGTAGTCGTCGTCGATGGGGGCACGCTCGACCAGGACGCGATGCATCAAGGCGCCCGCGATTGTGAACAACATCAGCGAGCCGTCGACGTCGCTGGCGAGCTCGCCCCGGTCGACCGCGCGCTGAAGCACCGCGGGCAGCGATGCACCCCACGCCGGCATGGCCACGGGCTTCGCGTCGGCCACCGCGGTGCGCAACGCGCTCTTCCCCAACGGCGACGCGATGAAGTCGGCGACCGCGCGGGCCAGCGCCTGCAGGTCACCCGCCAGGCTGCCCGTGTCCGGAGCGTCCTCGACCTGGGTCACCGCCCCCGCCAGCGCCGCCCGCACCAGCCGCGCCTTCGTCGGCCAGCGCCGGTAGATGCTCGTCTTGTTCACCCGTGCCCGCTTCGCGATTTCGGGAATGCTGAGCCGCAGCACCCCGACACGGGCGAGCTCGGAACGTGCGACCTCGAGAACGCGAGCCACGACCGCTGCCCCTCGCTTCTTCGGAATCGGCACACGGCGAGTGTCGGTCAGTCTTGGCGATATCGCAACGACAGGTTGCAATGGGTTGGCATCTTCGTCATAAAGCAACTGCAAGTTGCAATGAGAGGGTCGGATGCGGATTCTGATTGTTGCGCCAGGCAGCCGGGGAGACGTCGAACCATACCTCGCGCTCGGAACAGGGCTCGTTCAGGCGGGCAACGCCGTCTCGATTCTCACCACGCG
>JAYUXE010000187.1:0-2406 GCA_043753165.1 Archangiaceae bacterium
ACGCTCAACCCCGGCCGTCGAAAGCGCGGCGCGGCCGACAAGCTCGAGGCGTTCGCTGCAGCCGATGCCGACGCGCGCATCGCCTGGCTGCTCACCGAATCCGGCTACGCAGGCCTCACCGAGAGAGAGCTCTTCGCGAAGGCCGGCGTGCCCGCGAAAGAGCTCACGCGCGTGCTCGAGGTCGGCGCGTCGCGCAGCCGGCTGCTGTTGGTCGACAAAGAAGCCCGGCGCTTCCTCGGGGCCGACGTCTTCGCCGCGCTTCACCTTCGCTCGGCCGCGCTGCTCGACGCCTTTCACCTCGCCCACCCCGAGCAGGACGGGATGCCGCGCGAAGAGCTCAAGCAGCGCCTGGGCGTGACGAACGACAAGACCTTCGCCCGGCTGCTCACCACCGCCGAACGGTTGGAGACCGACGCCGACCTGGTGCGACTGAAGGGCCGCCGCCGCGCAATGGCCGGAAAGGCTGGCGATGATCGCCAACGACTGCTGGTCGTGCTCGAGAAGGCCGCGCTTCAGCCGCCGATTCTTTCTGAGCTCACCGCCTCGCTGAAGCTGCCCGAGCCGCGCGTGGTCGAGCTGCTCAAAATCCTTTCCGCCGAGAACGCCGTGCGCCGCGCGGGTGAGCTCTGGTTCGCGAGCACCGCCTTGTCGGCGCTCGAGGCGAAGCTGGTGGCGCACCTTCAGGTCAACGGTGAGCTCACGACGCAGCAGTTCAAAGCGATGACAGGGCTCTCACGAAAGTTTTTGATTCCGCTGGCCGAGTATTTCGACGCGCAGAAAGTTACTCTGCGCGTTGGCGAGAAACGGACCCTACGAAGGAAGTAGCGCCTCTTGAAAACGATGGACACTCAGCAGGCTCCAGAACCGAAGGGCAGGGTGCTCGTCGTCGACGACCAGCGAAACATGCGCGCCACGACGGCGATGCTGCTGCGCGCCGAGGGCTACCAGGTCGAAGAAGCGGGCGGTGGCGAAGAAGCGCTGACGTTGCTCGCGGCCCGGCCCGTCGACCTGCTGCTCACCGACCTGAAGATGGAGCCCATCGACGGGCTCACGCTGCTCAAGCGCGCGTTGGAAGTCGTGCCCCAGGCGCAGGTCATCGTGATGACCGCGTACGGCAGCATCGAATCGGCTGTCGAAGCGATGCGCCGCGGGGCGTACGACTACATCACCAAGCCGTTCAAGGAAGGTGAGCTCGTCCACCGCGTCTCGAAGGCCCTGGAACGCGCGCGGCTCATCCGCCAGGTCGACCTCTTCGCGGGCGAGTTCAACCAGCGCCACGGGCTCTCGTCTCTGGTCGGCCGCAGCCAGCCGATGCGCGACCTGATGAGCCGGCTGTCGCGCGTGGCTCCGTCAGATGCGACGGTGCTCATCACAGGGGAATCGGGCACGGGCAAAGAGCTCGTCGCGCGCGCGGTGCACACGTTGTCGCGCCGGAATGCGAAGCCCTTCGTGCCGGTGAACTGCGCCGCAATCACCGAGAGCCTTCTGGAAAGCGAGCTGTTCGGCCATGCGCGCGGCGCCTTCACCGGCGCAGTGAAAGCACGGCGCGGCATGTTCGAAGAGGCCGACGGCGGCACGCTGTTCATCGACGAAGTGACGGAAACGGCGATGAGCTTCCAGAGCAAGCTGTTGCGCGTGTTGCAGGAAGGCGAGGTGCGGCGCGTGGGCGAGAGCGCGAGCATCAAGGTCGACGTTCGCACGGTCGCCGCCACCAATCGCGACATCGAGCGCGAGGTGAACGAGAAGCGCTTCCGGCAAGACCTCTACTACCGGCTCAACGTCGTCGCGCTCACGGTGCCGCCGCTGCGCGATCGCCTCGACGACGTGCCGCTGCTGGCCGAACACTTCCTGCAGCGCGCGAACGAACGAAGTGTGCGCAAGCACCGCTTGTCGCAGAACGCCGTCGAGCACCTGATGACGCACGACTACCCGGGAAATGTGCGCGAGCTCGAGAACCTGGTCGAGCAGGCTGCCGCGTTGAGCGAATCCGACGAGCTGTCGCCCATCGACTTCCCACTTCGCATTCGCAGCCCCCGGGTCGAAGGCCACGTGCCGGGTCGTTCTACCCCGACCGCCGAGCTGCCGATTTTGACCGGCACCCTGGCCGATGCAGTCAACGAAGCCGAGCGCCGAGCGATTACCGCTGCGTTGGAAAAATCTCCGGATGACTTGGCGCAGGTCGCAGAACAGCTTGGGATTTCTGCCACCACGCTGTGGCGCAAGATGAAGCGATTGGAGCTCAAAACGCTGGTGCCCGAGCCGCCCTGATCTGAGCCGCATTTCATTTCAGAAATGGAATCGTTGCAGAGCTGCAAGGTCATCTGGCTTGCGCCGTAAACCCAACCTCTTGAAATGACCCCAAACGCCGCGTGAAAGCGCATGGCATGCGGTGTGCTACTAGAGAAG
>JAYUXE010000188.1:0-2404 GCA_043753165.1 Archangiaceae bacterium
GCCAGCCGCGCAGCCGCGTGGAAGCGCGTGAAGAAGAGCCGCCGGGCCCTGGGTGCGTTGCTGCTCGATCAATCGGTGCTCAGCGGCGTCGGCAACGTCTACCGGGCCGAAGGGCTCTTCGTGGCGGGCCTGCACCCCGAGATTCGCGGCGTGGAGCTCGAGTCGCGCGACTTCACGCGCCTGTGGAAGACGCTCGTGGGCATGTTGCAGGACGGCGTGAAAGATCGCCGCATCATCACGGTGAAGCACTTCGACGACGCCGAAGGGCGCGTCGCGCGACGCCAGCGCACGTGGGTCTACAAGCAACGCATCTGCAAGCGCTGCGGTGACGCCATCGTGGTGTGGGTGCTCGCCCTGCGCACGATGTACGCCTGCGAGACCTGCCAGCGTCGGTAGCGGGGGCGTCGGGTGCCTCGCGCCCGGGACCCGAGGTCGAGAATGGTTTCCTGGCCGAGCTTCGGCTAGTAGTCAGAAGATGACTACCAGGGCAACCACCCAGAGGATGCGCAAGACCGCAATCTCGGTGCCAGCGAAGCTGCTCTCAGAGCTCGATCGTGCAGCCAAGAAGCGCGGGGAATCACGCAGTCGCTTCATTCAGCGCCTGTTCGTCGAAGCAGTCAGGGCGAAGAACGACAACGACTTCTCCCGCAGGCTCAACGCGTTCTTCGCTGACAGCGAGAACGCCGCGGCCCACAGCAGGGCCACGCGCAATTGGAGCCAGGTCGTGCCGGCCTGGAATGTCGAGCGGTGGTAGCCCTTCGAGGTGATGTGTTCTGGATTCATTTCGCGGGAAGTGGGTCAGAGCCAATGGGGCGGCGACCGGCAGTGGTGATTCAGCACGATCGCTACAACCGCAGCGCCATTTCGACGACCATCATCGCGGCGATCACTTCGAACCTGCGACTTTCGGCGATGGCTGGAAACGTGCGGCTTGCGAAGGGGGAGGCAGGCCTCCCTCGGCCATGCGTCGTCAACGTCAGCCAGGTGGCGACGATCGACAGGGCCAGGCTGACCGAGCGGGTAGGCGCGCTCAGCGCGCGCAAGCGGAACGAGCTCATCGAGTCGCTGGGGCTGATTCTGGGACCCGATGTGTCGTCGCAATAGGCCCAAGGCCGGGTGAGCCGTTGCGGCTCAGCCAATGCTCATCGCTGGGCATCACAGGCACGTGACGCTGCCGTTCACGTTCAGGTCTTGCGCAGCCCCACGACCTCCCCGTAGCCGCCGGGGATGAAGAAGTCAGAGAAGCCAAGCCCGAGGATCCGCAGCGCAGTCGTCGTCATGTCTGCGGCGCGGGGGATCCGCTTCCCGGTCTGCCCATTTTCTTCGATCAGATCCACCGGGACTCCACCGCCCAGCGGCACGGTGTAGCTGCCGACCTGCCGGTTCGCCGCCACGCCCCCACCGACGAACGTGACCGAGGTGAACGGGTGATGGTCATCCGGGTATTGCCAGCTGGACGCGGCGGCCTGGCTCGTCCCCGACGGCCACGAGCGCGCGAACTCGCTGAAGATCAGCACCAGCGTGTCATCGAGCAGCGTCTTGCCCGGCTTGCCCGGCGCGGGCGTGTTCTTCATTTCCCCCAGGAACCGCGCAATGCAGTCCATCGCCGCGCGTCCGTGCGCACAGCTGAAGTGCACGCCGTAGCTGCCGTTGTGGGTGTCGAAGTACGGGCTGGGCAGCACGGTGTGAATCGCCGACGTCAGATCCGACTTCAGCAGCCGCAGCGTCATTTCCAGCGGCGGCTCGAGCTGCGTCTGGTGGAAGTTGGCGAGCCCGAACGTGTACGTGAACGGGTTCGTGAAGTAGCCGGCCATGTAGGGCGGCCGATTCGTCTTCAGGTAGTCGACCCCCTTGAGCCCCTCGAGCACGTCGGTCACGTTCGCGGCCAGCGCGCGGCTCACCGACGTCAGCGTGCCGTGCAGCCCTTCGAGGAACCCATCGACCTTCGCGGTCGAACGGCCCTTGAACGCGCGCGCCTGGGCGAACGTGAACTCCTCGAGCGCGGTGGCCTTCAGCGACGAGCCCGTCGGCATTCCGCGAAAGTCGAGCTCGGGCGTCGGCGGGCGCGCCTCGAGATCCTTCCACCACCAGTTGTCGGCCGACTTCGCCGACAGCGAAGGCCGCAGCGCGTCGATCGACGGCACCAGAATCGGCGCGGCGTGCGAAGCCAGGCCCGTCGCCACCGGCAGCCCATTTCCGCTGATCGCCACGCACGGCAGCGGGCGGGTGCCCTTGAACTTCTCGTACAGGTGGTTGGCGAGCACCGACTGGATCGCCGGCGCGCGGTAGTCGGAGCCCGCGACTCCACACATCGCCGCGATGTAGCCGCTCTGGTGGGCGTTGGTGCCCTGGTCGATGCCATGCAACACGCTGGTCTGCTCGTGCAGCGCGTAGTGCTGCCAGC
>JAYUXE010000189.1:0-2404 GCA_043753165.1 Archangiaceae bacterium
CAACAACGGCAAAAGTGTGGCGCTCCCCGGACTCGAACCGGGACGCGGGGTCAGCCGCAGCGGATTTTGAGTCCGCCTCGTCTACCAGTTTCGACAGAGCGCCTTTGAGCTTCGGCTATACAACAGCTCGGCGAGAGGTGGACGACGAAGATGCACGTCGTCTGACTTTGTTGGTAAAGCCGCGCGGCCATGATCAACCTCGTGCTTTCACTTTCTATCGGCCTCGGCATCGCGCTGTTGATCCGGCTCGGCTTCGACTTCCCCTGGGTGGCCGCCATCATCCCGGGCACCATTGGCTTCATCGCGGCCTTCATTCTTCTCGGCCGCCGGATCTTCGTGAAGATTCAGGCGATCAACGGCGAGGTGCAGAAAGAGCTGCAGGCGATGCCGCCCAACCCGCGCGAGCAGAAGATCAAGATCGAAAAGGCGGTGAAGCTGCTCGAGACGGCCCTGCAGTTCGAGCGCTGGCAGTTTCTGGTCGGGGCCGAGATTCACGGCCAGATCGGCATCATCAAGTACATGGTGAAGGACACCGAAGGCGCCATGCCCGAGCTCGCGCAGGCGAACCCGCGCAACTACCTCGCCCAGGCGATGCTCGCCGCCCTCGCCTTTCAGCGCAAAGACTACGCAGGCATGGAAAAGCGCTTCGAGAACGCCGTCACCCACGGCAAGAAAGACGGCCTGATGTGGGCCTCGTACGCGTGGTGCCTGCTGCAGATCAAAGAGAAGGACAAGGCGATCAAAGTCTTCGCCCGCGCGGTCGAGAAGAACCCGTCGGACGAGAAGCTCAAGGGTGCGCTCACCGCACTGCAAAACGACAAGAAGCTGAAGATGAAGGCGTGGGAGCCCGGGTGGTGGCAGCTGGGCCTCGAAGCGCCCCCGTTGCAGCAGCCCGTGTTCGCGGGCGGTGGCCGACAAATGCGGTTTCGCCGCTGATCGACGATGGACGACACGCCCGCCGAGAAGCTGGGGAAGTACACCCTCGATCGGCGGATCGCGTACGGCGGAATGGCCGAGATCTTCCTCGCCACCGATGACGTCGGCCGGCGGTGCGTGATCAAGCGCATGTTGCCGAACCTGCAGGTCGACTCGCAGTTCGCCCGCATGTTCCTCGACGAAGCGAAGCTCGTCGTGCAACTGAACCACCCGGCGATCGCGCAGGTCTACGACTTCGGGGAAGACAGAGGCACGCTGTACCTCGCGATGGAATGGGTCGACGGCACCAACCTGCGCACGATCGTGAAGGACTTCGCCAAGCGCGGAAGCAAGATCCCCGTCGAGTACTGCGCGCGCCTCGTCTCGCAGGCCGCCCTCGCGCTCGGCTACGCGCACCGCGCGGCGGGCATCGATGGCAAGCCGCTGAAGATCATCCACCGCGATGTCAGCCCGCAGAACATCCTGCTCGGGCACCACGGCCTGGTGAAGTTGATCGACTTCGGCGTCGCGAAGGCCACGTCGGCTACGCAGCACACCGAAGTCGGAATGATCAAAGGCAAGTTCGCGTACATGTCGCCCGAGCAGCTGCGCGGCAGCCCGCTGGACGGCCGCAGCGACATCTTCGGCCTCGGCCTCGTGATGTACGAATTGCTGGCTGCCGAACGCGCCGTGCCCGGGTCGACCGAAGCCGAGATCGCCCAGAACGCGCTGACGATGCGCTTCCCGCCCATCGAGCAGAAGCGGCCCGACCTGCCTGGGGCTTTGAAGGCGATTCTGGGCCGCGCCCTCGCGAAAGACCGCGCCCGCCGGTACGACACCGCAGAAGACATGGCGGCCGAGCTCGAGTCGTTCATCACCCCGCGCATGCCGAAGCTGTCGGGCGGCGAGCTCGCGATGCTGATTCCTTCTGAGCCGGGGATCACGAAGGAATCGGGGAACCAGGCGCCGATCGTGGTGAACGAACGGCACAGCGCGAACGCTCCGACGATTCCGACGCGCAACGCCGTCGCCGCCACCGAGCAGGTGCTCGGCCTTCGCCGCGAAGGGTTCGAGCCAAAGCCCATCATCGACACACCCGCACCGTCGGGCGGCTCGCTGCCCAGCGCGCAGTTTTGGAACCCGGGAGCCTGGGAAAACGTCGCCAAGACCGTCGTGAACCCACCGGGCCTGGTTCCCAGACCGCTGAACAGCCCGAAGCCGTTCGGGCGGCAGGGGGTCGATTCATCGGTCTTCGCGCACACCGAGCTCACCAACAACGACCAGGTTCGGCGGCCCCCCAGCCGGCTGAAGTGGTTCTTCATCGCCACGCTGGTCGGCTTTGCAGTCGCCGCGATCGCGTGGCGCTTCCTTCAATAGTCGGCGTCGAAGGGCGGCTCGAGAAAGACCGCGCCCGCTTCCTTGCGGAACCACGTCAGCTGCCGCTTCGCGTAGTGGCGGGTGCGTTGGGCGGCGGTGGCGATCGCTTCGT
>JAYUXE010000190.1:0-5778 GCA_043753165.1 Archangiaceae bacterium
GCCGCCCAGACCGCGCTCGAGCCACTGCGAAAGAAGGTCCGCGCAGCCGCGCTTGCCGTGCTCGAGCTCAACTCCACGCCGCCCCACGCATGGGCCTACGTCGACGGCACCTTTCGCGGAGTGACCCCCCTCACCGTCTCAGGCCTTTCTCCCGGCAGCCACGTCGTCACCCTCGTCGCCACTGGCTACGAGCTCGCGCAGGAAAAGGTCTTCGCCGGTTCTGGAGCCACGCCGGCGTTCACCCTCAAGTCCTCGACGCGCGGCAAAGAGGTCCTCGCCCGGATCGCGGAGATCCGCGCGGCCGTCGAACGCGACGACATCGCCGCCTCTGCCGCCACGCTCGCGACCTTCGTTCAAGCCGAAGAGCTGATCGTCGCCGCCGTCGTCAACGGCCAGGCCGTCGCGTATCGCGTGCTCGCCGACGGCACGCGGGTCGGGCAGGTGAAGCGGCCAAGGCCGACGGGCTCCGAATGGCAGGCGATGGCGAAAGAGCTGATGGGGCTCGAAGCGCCCGTCGCGCAGAAACGCGACCTCGTCGTCGAGGACGCGCCCGTCGTGGCGAGCCGGGCAGGGCGCCGGCCAATCGGCTGGACGGGCATCGCCCTCACCGTCGCCTCCATCGGCACCGGCATCGGCATCGGCCTGCTCAGCAAGAGCACCGTGCAGCAGGCGAACCAGACGCCACAGGCCGCCCCCACCACGTACAACCGCCTCGCGGGCTCGGCGCGGACGCAGGCCTACGTCGCCGACGGCCTCTTCATCTTCGCCGCCGTCGCGGGGGGCGTTTCGATCTTCATGCTCGCCACGGGCTACGCGGACGACGGGCCGGCAGATGAAGAAGAGGCGCACCTGCTGTTCGCTCCGGCGCGCGGCGGCGGGCTCGTCGGCCTCAGCGGGAGCTTCTGAAGAATGAGACGCGCGCTCATCGCTTTGCTGTTCGCCGGCTGCTCGTTGTCGTTGGGCTTGACCGGCGACGCCAACCGTCCGTGCCCCTGTCTCGACGGCTACGTCTGCCTGAACCAGGTGTGCGTGGCGAAGTCGGGCGGCGCGTGCACCGTGAAGACCGATTGCCCCAGCGGCATCTGCGTCGATGGTGGCTGCGCGCTTCCCGCGTGTTCCGACGCGACGAAGAACTACCGAGAGACGGACGTCGACTGTGGCGGCGGTTTCTGCGGCAAGTGCGAAGACACCCGGGGCTGCGTGGCGGCCACCGACTGCAAATCGCAGGTGTGTGATCGCGACGGCGGCGTGGATGCGGGCCGCTGCGTCGCGGCGACCTGCACCGATCAGATCTTCAACGGCGTCGAAACCGACCTCGACTGCGGCGGCGACGGCGGCTGTCCGAAGTGCCTAGACGGCAAGGCCTGCCTCGCGTCCACCGACTGCACGTCGAGCAGCTGCGTCGGCGTCTGCCAGCCCGGCGAATGCACCGACAAGTCGATCAACAACGGCGAGACCGACGTCGACTGCGGCGGCTCGTGCAAGAAATGCGAAAACGGCAAGGGCTGCCTCGCCGGGAAAGATTGCCTGTCGCTGGTCTGCACCGCGGGCGTGAACAAGTGCGCCGTGCCGGCGTGCAACGACGCGCAGAAGAACGCGACCGAGACGGACGTCGACTGCGGCGGCACTTCGTCGTGTCAGAAGTGCGCCGACGGCAAGAAGTGCGGCAACGGCGGCGATTGCAGCAACGGTGTCTGCCAGAACGCGACCTGCCGGCCCGCGCACTGCGGCAACAACACCGAAGACGGCGACGAGTCGGACAAAGACTGCGGCGGCCTGTGCCAGAAGTGCGGCATCGGCGGCGACTGCAACCGCGACAGCGACTGCGGCAGCAACAACTGCCTATTCGGCAACACCTACTGCGGCCCGTAGATGGCGAAGCCCGAGACGCTGTGTCCGAAGTGTGCGTTCTCGCCGATTCCGCAGTTCGCCGAGAAGTGCCCGCGCTGCAACGAAGTGTTCGCCTTCAACCCGCTCTACAAAAGGGCGCAGGCGATGATGGTCGACAAGCGCGTCGGCCTGGACTTCGAGGCGACGTTGCGGGGCGCGCTGACGGGCGAAGTCTCGGCGCACCCCGGGCCCGCGGCGGCAGTGCTCGCGATGGCGGCGGCGCTGTGGCTCATTCGCGCGGCCGGCCTGTTCGTCGACTTGCGCGAGCCTGCGTGGCTGTTCGTGCTCGCCGCGTTCGAGCTCTGTGCGGCGACGGTGTTGATGGCGAACATCGGGCCGGCGAAGCACTTCGCGTTGGCGATCTCGGTCGCGCACGTCATCGCTGCGTTCGTGCTGGGCGCAGCGCAGTCGCCGCACACGCTCGCGTCCGCGTCGATTGGAGGGGTGGTCTTCGCGATGACGGTGGGCGAGCCGTCGCACGGCCGCAGATCCGGAGGCCTCGTCGCCGGGCTCGTCTGCACGGTCGCCGCGATCGCGTCGCTGGTCTGGGTCACCGAGGCGCCTGCGGCCGGGCTGGTGGAGATCGAGGATCTGCGAATCGGCTACCAGCTGAAGGTGCCCGACGGGTTCAAGCGCCTGACGGCGGAAGAGCTGGCGCCGCACCTGCCGCTGCCCAGTGAGGATCTCGACAACAAGTACGTCGGCTTCGGCAGCCGGCTCAACCGCACGTACGGCCTGCTGACGCTGACCAACGTGAACGACGTCGCGTGGGTGCCGGCGTGCGTGGACCAGCTGCGCCGAATCGGCGGCATCAATGATCCGGGCGTTGGCCGCGCGGCCCCGGCCACGTTTGGCAAAGACTCCGTGATGTTCGACCTGCGTACGCGCAGTGGCGCGACCGGCCGGCTCGCGTGCGGGAAGATCGGCAAACGGTTCGTCACCCTCGGCGTCGTCGTGCTCGAGCCGACTCCCGGCGTGGGCGCGGCGGCGTTCGAGAAGATCGCAGCGGGTCTGATGATTCGTTAGCGCCCTACTCGATGGGCGTCGGCGGCTTCTTGTCGGCGTCGATCATCGCCTTCTGGTACTTCTCCCAGTCGTTCAGCGTCGTGAACTGACTCGGGTCGACGACGGCCTCTTCGTAACCCGGCACCTTCTTCCCGCCCGGGCCATCGATGTCCTTGCGGAACTGCGTCGAGACCGAGCTCGGGCTGTCGTTGTGGACCGTGATCTCGTTCTGCCAGTTCGGGTCGCCCTTCTGGAACTCACGGCCCGGGCCACCCGTCACCACCGACTTGTCGTTGTTCGCGCCCGCCTGGCTGTTGGCGTGAACCCCGTCCGAGCTCACCGTCCAGTGGTTCATCGGGCCCGACGTCTTCGTCTGGTGGAAGGTGACGTCATTCGGGCCCGGCAGGCCGCCGCGCGCCTTCAGCATCGCCGCGGCACAACCCACCTGGGCCGTCGAGGTGCCGTTGGCGCTCGGGTCGTTGACCATGCGCGGCATGCGCTGCTCGGTGCGGTACATTAGCTGCTGCATGTGGGCGACGTCGGTGGGGCTCATCTTCCCCTGTTCCATGTGCTTCAACGCCAGGTCTTCCTCGGGCTTGCGAAAAGGCTTCCCGTCGGTCGAGAAGTCGTTGGTCATGCTGCGTACGGCGTCGGCGTTCGCCTTGCCCTTCGCAGGCGTGTCACTGGTCATGATCAGCGCGTTCGTCATCGCCGCGCCGCCGCAGATGACGTTTTGGTTGTTTTCCTTCTTCGACACGTCGTTTACCTGCGACGTCGAACGCATCAGGTGGTTGCGCATGTCGCGGTTCGACATGTCGACCTGTTCGTTCTTGCCGATGGGCGCCATCTCCTTTTCGGCGGTCGCGTTCATCTTCACGCCGCTCGAGCTCCCGTAGCCGCCGACGATCGCGCTGCGCTGCGCGGCCACGGCGTTGTCGAGGTCCGGCCGGGGCGCGGACGACACCTGGTGCGCGACGTACTTGCCCGTCGTCGACATCAGCTTCTTCTTCAAGTCATCGAAGCCTTCTGAGATTCGCGCCTTGATGCCCGGCGACGAAGGCGCGGGCGCCGGTGCAGGGGCCGCTTTCTCGATCGGCTTCGCTTCGACCGTACCGCCAACGCTGCTTGTCGAGACCTTCGGACCAATGCCATCGACGCCCATTTGGGACCTGCCTGGTTGGAGTGGAGGCAGGGATTCTCGTGCGCGTGGCCGCGGGCGGTGCGCGCGAAAATGAAAATCGCACTTCGTGTCGACGGTGAAGCGACAGTGCGAGATCGCGTTACTGACTTTCAGTACCCGCGATCGACCAGCGACTGCGCGACCTGCCGGTAGAAGTCGGCGTGATCGAACTTGCTGATGAAGTCGGGGCCGTCGGCGAAGAACATGCCGATCTCATCAAGGTGATCCGCGGGGACGCAGCCCATGAACGTGCCCCACTTCGCGGACGCGACGGTGACGAGCCCATCGTTGGGAATGAAATCGCCGCCAGACACTGCGTACGTCGCCGACAGCTCGAGGCGGATGAGATCGTTGTGCTGCGGATTCGCAACCACGCCGGCGCACTTGTCATCGAAGTGCCCGAGCACGAGCAGGCTCGACACCGAACGCCCGGCCCACGAGAAGTACCCAACGCCCGGCACATCGGGATGCGCCGTGTTGAACGCATCCGCCTCGGCCGTGCTCATCGCTGCGGCCGCCTGACGCACCTGCGCCTTGCCGCCCGCGGATCCCACCGTCACCCCGTACAGCGCGCCGATCGCATCGAGCAGCGGATCCGTGATGCCCGGAATCAGCCTGGCCGCCATGTCACCGACCACGACCCCGCGGTGCGGCGTCGACACCGTCGTGACGCTCGCCACCCGCTGACCCACGCCCGCATGCCCCGCGACCCACCGCACGTCGAGCCCACCCTGCGAGTGTCCGATCAGGTTGAGCTTCGTCGACCCCGACTGCTGCGCGATGCAAGTCACCTGGTGCGCCAGCTGCGCGCCGCGCACCGTCTCGGTCGGCGCCATCGGGTTCACCGCCGTCACGTACACCGCATACCCCGCCGCCCGCAGCGCCGCCGGCGCCTTGCCGAAGTACCCAAGCGGCCCCACCTTGTCGAAGCCCGCGAACCCGTGCGCCAGTACCAGCGGGTAACGGCCCTTCGTCGCGTTCACGTTCGCCGCCACCTGCGCCGACAACCCAATCTTCGCTTCGAGATCCGTACAGTCCGCCAAAGGCAGCGGCGTCGTCGCAACCGTCAGCGGCGCGGGCACGGCAGGCAGCACCGCGAGCGGCAGCTGAGCGGGCAGGGCAGGGAGCACTTCGCTGCCGGGATCCTCTGGCGTCACGGGCACCAGGCCTTCGGGCTGACACGCGGCGAGACCGAACGCGACGACGCAGCAGATCCTTCGGAGCATCAGGCTTCCCCTTTTCTGACAGCAGCGCTCCGCGGAATACCACCCGTCGATGGCCTACGGGAATACCCTGACTGGTGGGTGTCAGCTTTGGGTGACGCGCACGGTCGTCTTCAGCTCTTTGCCCGTGGCGGGGTCCCGCGCGTACATCGTGAGAATGCCTTCGATGTTCACGTCGAAGGTGATCTCGACCCGCACGTTCCCCGAAGGACCCTGTCTGAGTCCTGAGAAGGTGAATTCGCCCAGCTGCTCGTTCGACTTGGCCGACTCCTGATCACCCTGCCAGATGCGCATGATCAGCTCTGTCTGGTTGTTCACGCTGGTGGTGCCTGTGACCTGCTTCGCGTTCGGAATCGGTGAGTTCCGGGGGAAGACCACGTGCATCTGGCCGTCGGCCTTCTCCAGGCCAATGCCCATGGGGATGACGTCGAGCAGCTGCAGCTTGAGGTTGGTGTTGTCGGTGAGCGAGAAGGCGTAGAG
>JAYUXE010000191.1:0-2400 GCA_043753165.1 Archangiaceae bacterium
GCTGGGTCTGCGGTCTGTCGTCGTCGCGCGACTTCCGCGAGTGCCACGATCCAAAGCTTGCTGCCGCGGCGTTCGCCTGCGCGGCGGACACCGACTGCGTGCAGCAGTGGCGATGCGGACTCGAGGGTGTGTGTCATTCGCCTTCGAAGGCGGCCGCGTATGTCTGCGTTTCCGACGCGGGCTACAGCGACACGTGGTGCGAGCAGGGCTGGCGCTGCACGGTTGAAGGCACCTGCACGAACCCTCAGGCCGATGCGCTGCGCGAGCTGAGCCTGCCGCCATTTCCAGCAGGCACGCTGATCAACCCTGAGCCAGGCGTCGGGCCGATTTCGAGATTTTCGGTGTCGCAGGTCTACGCGTCGGGCATCGGCGCCCGGCTGCAGTCCGTCGTATGGGCGGGCGACGCGGGTCTGAGCGCCTTCGTGATCGATCGAACGGGCGCGGCGCCTCCACTGCGCTACACGATACCTGGCGCGTCGCCGTTGACGTTCGCGGCCCACGGAACGCGCGGGGAATTCCAGGTCGGAACCCAGTCGCCTTTGGCCGAGCCCGAGACACAGGTGTTCGTCATCAACCGGGATGCCGGCGTGGTGTCGATCGCCCTGCTGGAAGATGGCGGCACCGAGAGCCGGCCGATGGATTTTTTCCCGTCGACGCGGCTCACGCTCGGCACTGCGGGCACGGGTTTGACTCCGCGGGCGTTCGCCTTCAACCCGGACCCCGATGTTCCTTTCGCCGCTGCGTCGGGCCCGACCAGCGTGTGGTTCGGCCCGTTCAAAGACTTCTTCGACGTCTTCAGCGAGGTCCCCGACAATCGCATCCTGGACCTCACGGGCATGCGGGCTGGCCTCGCACGCGAAGCCGTCTTCGCCATCGATGAACGTGGGCTCTGGGTGATGGATCGCGACTTCAACAACTGCTTCGTGCCGACACTGCTTCCTCCGCTGACCCGGCCGTACTGCATGGGGCCGCAGCCGATCACGCACCGTCCAACCGGGCTGCGTCCCTTCGGGCTCGACGACCTGGGCGTTTCGTCGCAGCAGCTCGACGGGGGTGGCGACTTCCTCACGCACCTCGATGTCAGCGCGTACTGGACGGAAAAACGGGACTGCACGACCGTCGGCTTCGAGGCTTGCACTCCGCAGGGCCGGGTGCCGCTGAGCATTTTCCTCGGGCCGTGCAGGGCGTGTCCGTCGGGAAAGCTGCTCGATTTTTCGCTGGTGCAAGGGAAACCGGCGCCGCGTTTCGAGCTCGCGTGCTCGGGTGTCGACGGCGGGCCGGCGCAGCACTTCGCCATCACCGCCGGCACGGGCCAGGTGCCGACGTGTACGCGCGAGGCCATCTCGGGTGAGTCGTCGTTGTTCGGGGCTGCGCAGACGCGGGTGCCCGAGCAGGCGACGCCCGGCGTCGTCACGTACGGCGATGGAGCCCGAAATGTCTGGGTGGGGCCGGGCGCATCGAGGGCGGTGTCGCTGACGCTGTCTCGTGCGCCTGCCGCGGTCGCGCGCTCATCGGCGGGCCAGCCCTTCATGCTCACCGAGCTTGCGACGGGCGTGCGGGAAGCGGGCGTCGGGGTGTTCGAGCATCCGGGGGTTCGCGCGGTGTCGGGCGTCGCGGGGCAGCCGTCGTGGGTGTTGCTGAAAGACGGACAGGTGGTGAACCTCGCGAAGGCGCAGCGCGTGTTCGATTCGGACCTGGTGGCGAAGGTGGGTTCGGTCGCGTCCTTCGACCCGCCGTACTCCGCGGTGCAGGCGAAGACGGCGACGGGGACGAAGGCGTTGGTGGTGACGGCCGGCTTCAGTCTTCTCGCGGGCGAAGGGGACGAGCTGCCGTTGCGCTTCACCGCTGCAGGGCCGATTTCGTCGATCGCGTTTCCGGCGACGCCCGTCACCAGTGGGTACCTCGAGGGCTACGCGATTTCCGGCGGTGAGGTGTTGAAGCTGACCGCGAGCGCCGTGCACCGCTGGTCGGACGCTGCCGTTGCGACGCCCCTCGCGCTCGTCCCGATGGAGGTCTGGTACGACGACGAACGCGCGCGGGTGGGCTTCGACGACGGCACGGTGTTCTCGTTGCCGAGCCGGGTAGAGATCGCCGGGTCGCTGAAAGCGGGCGAAGAGGTCGTCGACTACGTGCAGGTCTGCGGGCAGCAGCTCGCGCTGGGCAGCAAGGGGCTCTATCGGTTGGAACCTGTCGCGGGGCAGGCAGTCGGTCGGTGGGTTTCCTTGCCGCTGCCGGCCGGCTTCGGCGCAGGTGGGTTCGAGCGCGGTCGCGCCCATGCGTCGGGCAACGCGCTGTACGTCTTCACCCGCGGCGGCGACGCGGCGAGCTGGACGATTCCGGGCTGCCCGTGAAATGTGGACGCAATGCCCATTGATCGTTCGGTGAAGGTCGACCCCACGA